>JAVSLW010000012.1 GCA_039666455.1 Methanobacterium sp.
CTGGTTTCATTATTTATTATATTATGTTTTCACAGTATTTAACCCTTTGATTTAAGTATTAATCTGAAAATTCATCTAATGACTTAAAGAAGTCATAGTATTCTTTCAGAAATTAGATAAAGTGACTCTGCCCCAAAATCAGGTTACAGTCTTTGGGAACTTCCAGTTTAACAATTTCTGTATCAAATTCCATTTTATCTCATCCAGTATTTTTCATTAATTGAATGATTAATTTTATGGATTCTTTCAATTAAAAAACTGCACCTACCCCTGGCATCTAAAAAGATAACTCTTCAAATATAAACAAAAATAAACCGCCTTTCAAAAAGGTTAAAATTAGTTTAAAAGAATTTTAATGCTTTAAATTGCTATTTTAAGATTAAAAACCGGTATAATCCAAAACAAATAACACTGATTTAGACTATCAAATTTAAATATCTGCTATAAAATGATTTATAGATTTAAAGAGCATTTATATTTATTTTTATCCAGTTTAAGATGAATATACGCCTAAAATGAATTTAAATGTCTTTAGTCTTAATACTATACTATTAATTAACGCTTTTTTTTCTAATATAGTTTTTATTAGGCCTTATTTATCAGAAATACTTATCCAGAGATTTTAAACTTAATACATCATTTTAAAATCCTCTAATTGGATTTATAATAAAAAAATAAGTTTTAATAACCTGTTTTTCACAATTTTAAACCAAAAAATTTATAAACGAGTGAAAATGAATATCTTTTATCCAAAAACAATAAAAAAAGTTTCATTGAAATGAAACTGTGTAGTTTTTGGATCCGGAGGCGATATTTATTACGAAGAAATTACTCCTTGCAGTGCTAATAGTATTTAGCACAGGAATTCTTTGTTCAAGCAATCTATACGCCACAAATGAAACCCAAATAGTAAATGTAACCAATTTAACTCCAGAGCAGACAAGTATTGAAACCAGTAATTACACAACAAGTACAGTTGGTACATCACAACCAGCAGCAGGTGATTCATCCAGTAGTCAGACAGAAATAAATAACAGCACCAATTCAACAGAAACATCACAACAAGCAGCAGGTGATTCATCCGGCAGTCAGACAGAAATAAATAACAGCACCAATTCAACAGAAACATCACAACAAGCAGCAGGTGATTCATCCGGCAGCCATATTCGTGGAGTATGGCTACATGCAGGTGATGTAGCAAAATTAAACATAACCAATCTTCAAAATGCAAATATAACTGATGTATTTGTAAACGTGTTCGGAACAACATCTCCCACATATCAGAATGTGCTTAACAGCCTCATTAATAAATTGAACGGTACTGGAATAAGGATCCATGCGTGGATAACCTGTTTTAAGAACGCAAATGGTTGGGTTGATCCGCAGGGAAAATACAGTTACCAGGTACAGGTCCCCTATAAGGTATGGTATAAAGGCTGGTACAGTAAACCATACACAGTAAGAGTCAGAGAAAGGCATAGAATCAGGTTTTTTAGTAGAGGAAAATGGAGAGTTAAGTGGACCACCCGATGGACTCATAAGACCCGTTACAGAAGAACATATGGATGGACATATCGCTGGGCTCATCGACAGGAAACACATTATGGCTATGATAAGACACGTACTAACCAGTTAATCAATTTTATCTCCAGTGTGACAAAAGAATATTCAGGACATATACATGGAATACACCTTGACTACGTTCGATATTCAGGTGTAGGAGATAATGCAGCTTACAAACACGGTGGAACAGATGTAATCACCGGATTTGTAAAGGATGTTTACAATTCAGTAAAAGCTATAAACAATTCAGTTAAAGTTTCAGCAGCATTAATGCCCGAAGGAAGCGCAAATGCAAAATATTATGGACAGGACTACAGCAGGCTTTCACAGTACCTTGATTTCCTGGTTCCAATGATTTATAAAGGAAACTATGGATATACCAGTTCAACCGGTACCAATAGCAAAGGCCAAAACGGTGCAGAATGGATCACAAATACTACAAGATATATCGTTGAACATTCAAATGGAAAACCAGTAGTAGCAGGTCTTCAAACATACCGTTCAGACTGGAATGTAAGTGCAATACCTGCAAATGAATTACTAAAAGACATAGATGCAGCATGGCAGGGCGGGTCTTCAGGATTCGTGCTTTTCAGATATGGTCTAATTGACAGTGCATTTTTTAATAGTTCAGTAAATCCAGGTAATTATCCACTAATATTTACCTTAAATGAACTTGAAGATGCAGCTTCAAGAGTTAGTTCATTTATTGAAACAAACAGGAGATTGCCCGCGTACGTAAATATTTCTGGAACTTCAATAACAATTCCACAGCTCTTAGAAATGCTTACAACAAGCATACTGCAAATAAATAGAGGAACAACAACGCCAGTATCCTTAAAAAATATTGACAATCCTACTAACAGCAGTGTAAACAATACTGTACATGGAAATATTCAGCTATCAGAGTACATTGAAATGGCCCGGGGAATAAACTCGTTTATAAACACAGAAAACAGAGCACCAAACTTTGCGGGAAGTTCATTAGGAAACATAGGCTATAACTCTTTAGTTTACATGTTTTCCAGAATATTGAACTTTCACAGGGAAAATGAAAGGTTACCAAACTTTGTTACAGTAGATTCATCTATATTTATAAATTCTGAATCAATACCATCAAAACTACAGCAGTATCTACAGGAGACAAAAAACTGTCAGGTAAACGACCCAAAAATCAAATCGTTAGCAGCTTCAATAACAAATGGCAAAACATCAGCCTACGACAAATCAGTTGCAATCTTCAACTGGGTCAAAGATAAGATAAGCTATTCATTCTACCGTAATACTCAGCGTGGTGCAGTAAGAACATTGAATGATAGAACAGGGAACTGTGTAGACCAAACCCATCTTTTAATTGCTCTTTCAAGAGCTGCAGGCATTCCTGCAAAATATATGCACGGGACCTGTACATTTTTTACAAGCGGTAACACCTACGGACATGTGTGGGCTGAAGTTTGGGTGAATGATCGATGGTACAGTGCAGATACTACAAGTTCCAGAAACACGTTTGGCGTAATAAACAACTGGAATACAAAAACAGTCGTTATGAAAGGTGAACATGCATCGCTACCTTTCTGATGGCTAATATTTCTTTTTTTCTTTTTTTAGAGGTTTTGATTAGGTGTTGACTTCATTTTGTAGCAGGAATCTTCTATTTTTCTGTATTTTCTTTTTACCTGTTCTGAAATTTTTCAAATTCAAAATTCTAAAACACCCAGAATACCAAAATTTAAGTAAAATTGAGCCAATATATTATATGATAAACTGGAATATTTTTACTATTTACAGGTGGTGAACAATGTCTGAGTTTTTATCTGGAGAAGATGTTTCTATAGTCCTGTGTGGAGAAGCAGGTCAGGGCATTCAAACTGTTGAAGCTATACTGGTGCAGGCAGTTAAACTTGGAGGATACAACGTATTTTCCTCAAAAGAATACATGTCTCGAATAAGAGGAGGTGAAAACTCCACTCAAATACGTGTTTCTTCAAAAAGAATAAGTGCATATGTTGATAGAATCGATATACTGGTTGCAATAAGTAAAGGAGCAATAGATCACCTGAAAAAGAGAATATCTGAAAACACCATCATAATAGGGGATGAAGACACCCTGAAAGATGTTGTAAGGCCAGATGTGATTAAAATTCCATTCTTAAAAATTGCAAAAAACATTGGGGGCCCTATATACGCCAATATAATCGCTGCTGGCGTGCTTTCAAGGATTTTAAACATTGATTTTCAGATATTTGAAGAGTGTATAACTGCAATGTTTGCAAGAAAAGGTGAAAAAATACTGGAAGGAGATCTTAAAGCCAGTGCAGAGGGCTATAAAATTGGAGAAGAACTATTAAAATCAGCGAAAATTAATATAGAAATAGAAAAAAACGATGGAATCAGAGATGAGATTCTATTAAATGGAACAGATGTTTTTGGCTACGGTTGTCTTGCAGGAGGCGTTAAATTCATGTCTTCCTATCCTATGACCCCCAGCACTTCACTTCAGGTTTTTATTGCCCAGTATTCAAAGGACTTTGACATTATTTTTGAACAGGCAGAAGATGAAATCGCTGCAATAAACATGGGGCTTGGAGCATCCTATGCAGGGGCAAGAGCACTTGCAGCAACATCAGGAAGTGGGTTTGCACTTATGAGCGAGGCTGTGGGGTTATCTGGAATGATCGAAACACCCATAGTGCTTTATATTGGCCAGAGGCCTGGCCCAGCGGTTGGGCTTCCAACAAGGACTGCACAGGAGGATCTTAATTTAGTGCTTTATTCTGGACCTGGAGAAACCCCAAGAGCCATATTTGCACCGGGAAATTTTGAAGATGCATTTTACATGACTCAAAGAGCGTTTAATATTGCAGATAAATACCAGATACCTGTTTTCATACTTTCTGACCAGTATATGGTAGATATATACTACAACATCCCTTCTTTAATGACTAAAGATGTAGAAATTGAAACCCACGAACACTCCGTGTTCGGGGCCCCAAAATCGAAGATTTTGTGGGATTATATTGTAAAAACTGATGAAAATTACAGAAGATTTGAAATAACAGAAGATGGAGTTTCTCCAAGAGGAATTCCTGGATTTGGGGAAGGATTTGTTGTAGTTGACTCAGATGAACATGATGAAGAGGGACACATAACAGAAGACCTTAATTTAAGGACAGAAATGGTTGAAAAACGTTTAAAAAAGCTTGAAGGAATTAAAAAAGATGTGGTGCCTCCTGAGCTCATTGGACCTTCTGATTATAAAATCCTGATTATTGGCTGGGGCTCCACCTACGGACCAATTAAAGAAACTCTGGATAACCTGCAAAGT
This sequence comes from Methanobacterium sp., assembly GCA_039666455.1. NCBI lineage: Archaea > Methanobacteriati > Methanobacteriota > Methanobacteria > Methanobacteriales > Methanobacteriaceae > Methanobacterium > Methanobacterium sp. The sequence goes on from JAVSLW010000012.1 coordinate 4,889, forward strand.
AATGATATTGCCTTTTTATACTTTAAACAGGTTTATCCATTGCATAAAGATACTCTCAAGTTTGTTGAAAAGGCCCAAAAAACCATTATCTTTGAAAATAATGCAAATTCCCAGTTTGGAAACCTGATAAAGCTTGAAACTGGCTTTGAAATTCATGAAAAAGCATTGAAGTATAATGGAATGCCATTTTCAGTTGAAGAAGTTACGGAACACTTAAAAAATCTTCAGGAGGTTGAAAGAAATTCTACGAATTTCTTGAACCCCCAAAATAGAAAATCTTGGAGGAGTTATAATGGATCCTGAAATCTTTGATGTTGAAGGTGCTGATGTAGCATGGTGTCCTGGCTGCGGGGACTTCCCCATTTTAAGAACATTAAAAGCAGCACTTGCAGAACTTGAAATTGACCAGAAAAAACTTGTGCTTGCATCTGGAATTGGCCAGGCAGGCAAGCTCCCGCATTATCTAAAATCACACACTTATAACAGCCTTCACGGCAGGGCACTTTCTCCTGCAACAGCGATTAAAGCTGTAAACAGGGAACTTACAGTGATAGTTACAAGCGGAGATGGGGATATGTATGGTGAAGGTGGGAACCATTTAATGCACACAATTCGTCGAAACCCAGACATAACCACAATAGTGCACAATAACATGGTTTACGGATTAACAAAAGGTCAGGCTTCCCCTACAAGCCAGATGGAAATGATAACACCTTTACAGGTTGAAGGTGTATTTTTAGAGCCATTTAACCCCTTAGCTATTGCAATTGCGCTTGATGCATCCTTTGTTGCAAGAACATTTGCTGGTGATATAGAGCATATGAAGAACGTGTTTAAAGAAGCTATAAAGCATAAAGGATTCGCCCTTGTTGATGTATTCCAGCCCTGCCCTACCTTTAACAAAATAAACACTTACGGGTGGTTTAAAGATAATACTTACAAATTGGAGGATTCTCACGACCCTCATGACAGAAATGAAGCTTTTAAAAGAGCCACAGAAACTGGAAAATATCCATTAGGAATTTTCTACAAAAATGAAAACAAATTAACCTTCGAAGAAACGTTATCAGTTTACAGTAAGGATAATTCTCCACTATTTGAACGTAAAACAGATGTACAAAAAGTAAAAGATTTAATTGAGAAAAAAAGAAGTGTTTAACTGAAATTTGATATAAAGTTTTAATTAAACTGGAAAACTCCAAATGATATCTGAAAACAAAAAATAAGTAGAAGCATGCTTTTGTACATTAACCTATGTTCTATTTTTTCCAGTATTATAGACTTATTCCTCCTATCTGGTAAAACCATTTTTAAAGTGCTATTTTTTACTTATAAGCCACTGGCGAATTAGGTTTTGATTACTGTATTCAATTCGTCCATGGATCATCCATTTCTTCATGTAAAAGAACAAAATCCCCATAATAGCCCTTAGAAATCTTTACCAGGAATTGTGTAGATCGTCATTAATTTCAACTGTATTTTGTCTTTGAATTTGAATTTGAATATACTGAACTTATTTTAAGACATATCTGCAATTGATGTCCTCCCTTTTTAAAAGATGAAAAATTATTTTTCTACGAACTCCAGGTTAAGGTCAAATTAAGGAATAGTATTAATATAGGTTCAGATTTAATTAGACATACACTTCAAGTGTAAAGTAGATCGTGTTTTGTGATCTAAGATGGTGATCTTAGGGATTAGAGTTTAGATTCTTTGTGGATAATGATAGTAAAAATGTTTGTATTTTTGAAGATGAAAACATAGCAGTGGAAATAGCTTAAAAAGGATTAATTTCAATTTGAAGAAAAGCTCAGGGATCTTGATACCCTTTAGGATATAGAAAATGCTTTAGGTGCTGTACCAGAAAGTAATTGAGAAATAAAAATTGTTATTTGAATAATTTGAGTGCCGGGGGCGGGATTCGAACCCGCGGCCTCACGGTATCCCAGGAAAAAGTCAGAGCACTGCTTAAATACCCTATGAGCCGTGCGCTCTAACCAGCTGAGCCACCCCGGCGTGGCTTATCCTACATTAATTTTTATCACTTAAAAAGGTTTCTATGAGAAAGTTAAAATTAAGTCATTTAAAGTATTTAAACATGTTTATTTATTTTTAAATCTTATTTTATAAACATTTTAAAAAAATTATTTCAAAGTTTTAAATTATCTAAACCCTTAATAATCCTATCTTACAACTTTAAAATCTTCTTATTTATAATTTCAGGTTATTCATACTCAACTTCTTCATATTCGATTTCTTTATAATTAGAAATGATTAAAAACGTTCATAATGACTCCAACCTAAAACACGAGGATTTTTACCTCTTAAAAAATAATTTTTCATTAAAATAAAATTTTAAAGTAGCTTTAAGAATGAGTCTCTATCGTGCCCCGATTGCTTTATTATTGCTTTTAATAATCCTATTCCCACAGAGTTATGATTGGGAAAATTACAGTTAGTATCTTACCTTCTTCTGTATGTTTCTTTAGTTTTATATGACTTCCTGTTTGGGAAACCATCTGAAATCCACCTTTGTAAAGCATTTTACAGATTTTATGCCCTGAGAGGTTTGGTAGTTTCTGGGTTCCCATGTATCTCTACATCCAGCAAGCGGATTGTATTAGACTGATAATTATTAGAAGGAATATCTGATTTAAATTCTTTTTCTTTATCCTGTAAAATTAAAGATACTGCATAACGCATTATTTTATCTGCATGTTCTTTTTGAACGTCTTCATCTTCTAAATACAACTGCAGTGCTTCTTTAGCATTGTTCAATGCTTCTTCTTCTGTTTTACCCTGACTTCCTACACAAAAAACAGGGCAAATAGCAATGAATAAAGAATCTTCTTTGGTAAGTTCTATTGGTAGTTCAAGTTTAATAATCACTTTTCTACCTCCTTATTACAAATATGGCATTTAATATATAAATATTTTTAATTTAATCAAATTAATTGAAAATAAGGAAGAATTATAAAACCCCCTGCAGCACCAATTACAGCACATCTTCCACCGCTTGAAAGCATGTAATACATCAGTTCTAAAAACAAAATTTCGGTTTTTGTGGTCATAATTTCGAAATTATCGCTGATTTCAGTCTTATCAATGCTTCCTTTAAACGGTGGTTGGTCAAAACAACATCATAATAATTTGGCTCGTCATAACGGGTTGAAAGTGTGTTTTCCTGCTCGATGTGTGGATTGCTAATTCCATGCATTCTAAGGTTCATGAGGGATATTCTGGTCATGGTCTGGTCAAAATCGTAACCATAAAGTGTTTCTTTCCTTAAAAATTGCCATTGTTTTTCATCTAACTTATCTCCCTTTAAATTGAAGAAATTTTCATCAGTTAACATGAGTGTATCCTAAATTTCCAACATTCCAATCTCTATGGCGGATAATATCCATCAATTTCCTTCTTATGTTTAATCCATCCCTCTAACATACGGTCAGCTATTTTATATTTCGACCCCTGCCCAAATGTAACCAGTCCTTTATTCTTTAAAATATCCAGATATTTTGTAAATGTCATTCTGGAAAATTCCACTGATTTTTCAAGCTCGCTCCAGCTTTGAGGCCCATTTTGAGCTATAGATATCATTATCTCTTTTTCTTTTTCGTTAAGCGTTCCCCATATCCTTATCCACATTACAGTTATCTGGTCCATCTTCTCAAAAAACGTTTCCTTGATTTTACCGGCATCGTAAATCTCTCCAGAAGATAAAGTATTGCAAAAACTGTTTATAATCGCAGGCACGCCCCTTGTACACTCATAAAAACGTTCAAGCCCATCTTCTGTAAAATTAATTTCGCTTACCCTTTCTTTAAGATAACCATCTGTTTCTTCCCTTGTGAAAGGATCGACGTTAACCTGTATCATCCGGCCGCCAAAAGCCCCGTTTCCACCGTTTATCATCTCCACAATATCGCTTGTTTTAGAAATTGAGCCAGTGAATATGTAACTGACATTATCCTGGTCTTGAGTATAACTCCTGATTAACCAGAAGAATGAACTTGGGTTTTTTAACTCTCCTAAAAGCTGAAATTCATCAATGACAATAACAAATCCTTTAATTTCTCCTTCTGATTTATCAACTACTTTTTGGGGAAATTCCATTACGAAATGACTTAATTTTTCATAGTTATCCTTAGTTTCAGGTACTGTTATGCCCAGTATACTTCCAGCTTCTTTAAAATCATATTCTTTCATACGTGCTTTAACTAAAAAATCTTTTATTGAATAATATATCCTATCTAAAATGTCTTCGTCATCTCCTCTTAAAGCATCATTCATGGAGTTCAGTAAATTATGCATTATCAATTCTTCATTGATTTTCCCCCTCTGATTTCCATATACTTTGGAAATATCAATATAAGTTACCAGTATATCTTCAGGCAGCTCTTTGAGTATTTTTTTTAAAAGATACGTTTTTCCTACACCTCTTAAGCCGGTGACTAATATCTGTTCAGATATATTTTCATTTAAAGCGTTTAAATAATGTTTCAGCTTCTTTATATCCTTTTCTCTATTATAAAAATGTTTATCCAAATCCTGAGGAATACTTAAAGGCAAAAGAGGCATAATATCACTACCTTCACATTTTAATATTTATTTAGTTTTTATTTTAATTAGTATATTTTACTATACTAAATATAATTCTTATTAAATTTATTATAAGTATAATATATTATACTAAGTATATTTTATAATAATTTTGCAGTAAGTATAATTTATTATACCAAATACAGTTTACGTTCATTTAATGAATAGTATAGTTTATTATACCCATAATGTAATCTGTAATAAGCTTGATTTTTAAGCTTTAAAATAATTTATTAGATATATACAAGTTACATATTGTTTTTTTATAGTTTCAATCAAAATATAACCTTTGTAATCAACACATTTTAATCTGATTACACTTATCAACAAGATCTCGCAGTTCATCCGGCTCAAAAATATACAAAGGATTCTCATCTGCCAAAGGCGAAACTGTAAAGTCCTCAATTTCAATATGTTTCCTCTCTGCAAACACTTTCTTTAAAAGCAGTAAAAAATCCTTTTTATGATACTTCTGAATATTTTCAATGCTTAATTCTGGGCGGAGTGATGAAAACTCCCTTTCAAGCTCTAAAAGCTCACCTGATGTGATGCATTTACCCTTTCTAATTTTCCGCACAATCTCATTCCTATCAAGGAGTGCTTTAAGCTCTTCATCTTCTTTAATTTCTTTTACATATTCGCTGCGGCTAATAACCCTGTCATGATCATCAATTATAACCAGTTTCCTTCGCTCCGGCTCAAAATATTTCATAAGCGGTGCTAAATCCCTCACCATGAAATCAACATCCTCAAAGGTGATATCTTCCCAGAAACCGTCATCTAAAACTCTTAAAATTTCTTCCCTTTTATTGCTGATTTCGTTTAAATTATCTTTTTGGAGGATATTTTCAGCTCTTTCCTGCACATATTCTCTTATTTTATCGATTCCGTCCAGTTTATTATCCAAAATGAATCCAAATAACTTTTCAGTGTTTAAAATAAACGATGAAACATTGGCATTTGTCCCCTGATTTAAAATCATTAAAGGTGAAATGTCTTTTAAAAGCTCCTGAATGTACTCTTCAAGGTTAAAAGGTTCATTTTTAAGCTTATTTATCATATTAAGCTTTTCTCTTACGATAAATGAATTTTCATCAAGTGATCCAATTGTATCAATGATTTTTGTTGTTATAATTTTCTTCTGATTGTCTGTGAGGTTCTTCTTTAGTAGCTGGACTCTCTGGTCAAATAATTTCTATTAACCTATTTGTTATACACCATTTTAATTTAATTCTATTAAAATTTTAGCTTAAATCAATCCAATGAAAATTCTGATTTGATCAAGTAATTAATTCAACTCCAATATTAACTTCATCCAATAATTTATAAATTAATATTTGCAATGGAGATACATGGAAGAACCTATATCAGTAAAATTTCCTTTAAAAGGAGAGTGGATGGTCTTAAATAGCCCTGGCACTAAAATTCCAAGCCATGGCACAGATGTCCTTGGACAAATCTATGCCTTCGACTTTTTACAGGTTGATTGGAGCCATAAACCTCTTAAATTCTACAAAAAAAGCATTTTAGATTATTTTTTAGGGAAAGTGCATTTAAATGATTGTTACTGCTATGGTAAACCTATTTATGCACCAATTTCTGGCACTGTGGTTGAAGCCCTTGATGGATACCCTGAACGCGACCCGGTTCAACCCTTTCATGATATTTCAGTCGCATTTAAGAATGCATGGTTTTTCGATCCAAAAAAACAGAGCCTCCAGGAAGTTGCTGGTAATTTTGTTATCATTCAAGGAAATGAAGCCTGTGCAGTTCTTGCACACATGAAAAAAGATTCAATAAAAGTACAAAAAGGAGATGAAATTAAATCAGGAGATTTAGTTGGTAATGTTGGCCATTCTGGTAATTCAACAGCACCCCATCTTCATTTTCACCTCATGGATAGTCCTGATCCAACCATTGCTAAAGGTGTTCCGTGTTGTTTTAGTGAATATGAATTATATCATAAGGGCTACTGGGTAAATCGAGTGAATAGAATACCGAAAAATAAAGATAGGATTCGTTTTTAAGTATTTAATGCAAAAAAGGTTTTTAAATTATTAATCATTCTAATTAAACATTTTAAAATGTTGTAGAAAAGATTAAATAAGTATAACTGCTATTAACTTTTGATCAACTTTTATTGGTGTAAGTAGTCAGCATCTAAAAGTTAAATCTCTTAAAAAGGTGGTTAAATGGAATGTCCAAATTGCAGTGAAAATGTAGCTGAAGAGGGAAATTTTTGCTCTGAATGCGGTACAAAAATAGAACAGGCTCCTGTTGAGAAATTAGTAGAAGTTATTGAAGAAAATGTTGAAGAAGAACCTTATCAGACAAGCAAATACTCAGTTCAAACATTTTTAGATAGAACTGCTGAAAAAAATGCTGGTGAAGAGGTATTCGAGCTTGAAAATGATTATTTACTGAATGTTAATTTAAACGGTAAAGTATGGGCCAAACTGGGGTCCATGGTAGCTTATACAGGTGATGTGAAATTTAAAAAGCAGAGCTCTCTTGAAGGTGGTATTGACAAATTTTTAATGAAGAAGGTGAGTGGAGAAAGCAGTAAGCTCATGTCAGCAAAAGGACAGGGACACGTTTACCTGGCTGATAAAGGAAAGAGAATAACTATTCTAAACCTTGAAGGCTACAGACTATATGTCAACGGAAATGACATCCTTGCATTTGAAGAAGAAATCGACTGGGACATAAAAATGATGTCCGGTGCCGGAGCAATGTCTGGAGGGCTTTTCAACATAAGACTCCAGGGCTATGGAATGATTGCAATAACAACTCATTACATTCCAATAACACTTGCAGTAACCCCTGATAGGCCTGTTTATACTGATCCAAATGCTACTGTGGCCTGGTCCGACGGTTTATCCATTGACTACAAAACAGACATTAATTTAGGCACCTTATTTGGAAGAGGCAGTGGTGAAACCTTCCAGATGGCCTTTAGAGGCAATGGTTTTGTGATTGTCCAGCCTTACGAGGAAATTGTTGGTGGCTACGGTCAAATGTAAAATTGCTTAAATTCTTTTTGTTTTAAACGTCTCTTTATTTACTTTTTAATTTTCAGAAATTGTTTGCACTAAAAAGTACAGCAGTTTAAGGAATTGGTAGATTTTTGATATATATGCAAAAAGAATAATACTACCAAAATATTTAAAGAACGTGGCTAACGAAAGACATGTTAAATCAATATAAGTAGAGAATGCAGAGAAATTGGCCCAAACCTATAGAACTGCTTTAAACCAGTTAATGGAAAAAAAATATTATTATGATCGCAAAACTTCATTTTATGAAGCTAAAACAGGTGAATCACATGTCAAGAAGATACGAGGGAATGGCTTACTGGGAAATTGTAAGTAGACAGATGGGAATTGTAACGAAATCTGTACAGGAAAGATTTAGAGATGCTAAAATCACCGTTATCGGTTGCGGTGGAATCGGCGGCGCCACTACAGAAATGCTTGTCAGGATGGGTGTTGGAGATCTCACCATAATTGATAAAGACACCTTCGATGTTTCTAATATCAACCGCCAGCTTATGAGCAGCTTTTACAGTGTTGGAAAGTCCAAAGTAAATACAACATACGAAATTTTAAAGTCAATAAATCCATTTGTAAACATTACCTCCTTTGAAGAGGAATTAAATGAAGATAATGTTCAAAAGATCGTTGAAGGAAGCGACATTATTGTAGATGCGCTTGATAATCTGGTAACAAGAATTATTCTAAGCAGATATGCATATGAATCAGGTATCCCATTTGTTCATGGTGCAATACATGGGACAATGGGGCAGGTAAGTATTTTTACAGAAGATACACCCACTTATGAAGAACTGTTTAAATTACCCTCTCTTGGAAAAGATTTAAGTGAAGAAGTGATTGCTGAGGTTAAGAAAATGAGTGCCGAAGTCCCCCCTGTAATTGCTCCTGTTCCAAATATTGTGGGCTGTTTACAGGCATTTGAAGCTTTTAAGTTAATTACACTTCAAGGAGATTCCATAATGGCTCCTGATGTACTGATGTTCGATTTACTCAATAAGGAGCCGTTTTCAATTGTGAAATTTTAATTTTTTGAAATAAAACATCCTGAGAGAATTTTTCAAACCCAATTCTCTCTATAACTGCACCCATACGTTTTTCAATGCCTTGATTGGTATAATAACTTATTATTTTACCTATCATGTCAATTACTTCATCATCTGAAAGATTTTTAGCTAATACTTTGCCAATCAATGGTTTAATTCCACATGTTCCTCCCACCAATAACTTCCAACCTTTACCCATTCCAATCAGTCCTATATCACGGACAGCAGATTCACCACATGAATTTGGACAGCCTGAAACAGCAATTTTTACCTTATTTGGGGTTTTAGTTCCACAAAAAAGTTTATCAATCTTAATGCCCATTTCCACACTGTTCTGCAGTCCTTGCTTACAGTGTATATTACCTATACAAGATTTAACAGGTCTCACACAATTACCAATATGCCCCCCAGGTTTCATCCCCAAATCTTTCCATATATCATCTAAATCGTCTTCTCTAATGCCATAAAGAGATATCCTTCCTTCCGATGTTGTTTTAATTGTTTTAACATCATACCTGTCTGCCACATCTGCTATTTTTCGCAGCATAGCAGAATCAACTATTCCTCCTGAAATATAGGGAATTATGGCATATGTTTCCATATCTTTTTGAATAGTAGCTCCTTTTTCTGATATTTTCTCTTTAATTTCTTTCAAAATTTTATCTCCTTCGCATTTAATAGAGTACTTTAAAAAATAATTTGAGCGTAATATAAAAGACCTAACGGCAAGTGTAAACAGGCCATATGTTAAATCATTATAAAGACCGCAAATACAGAAATTTTCATTAAAGATATTCTGTTTTGATTATAGAGTATTGTTATACTATTTTGAACTTCTGTGAAATTAAATATATTATTATTTGTATTTTTTTAGTGGTTAGAATATTGAAATAATTTTTCAAAACATTTATATACCATTAAAAGGAAATCTCTTTCCGGTGTATATTTACTCTAATTTATCATGGAGGTAAATAATGTCAGACAAAATAGGACAGATTATAGAAAATATTGAAAAGAGTGGCACAAAGTTTGTAAGGCTACAGTTTGTAGACATACACGGAGCTCCAAAAAACATGGCAATTCCACTGGTTAAACCAGGCCAAATTGAAGATATAATAAAAGACGGTCTTTTATTCGATGGTTCATCTGTTGAAGGTTTCGTTGACATTAACGAAAGTGACCTGATCCTAAAACCTGATCCAGATACATTCTCTGCTTTACCATGGAGACCAGAAGAACAGGGTGTCTGCAGGTTCATCTGTGACATTTACTGGCCAGAAGGAAAACCTTTTGAAGGAGATCCAAGATACGTACTTAAAAAAGCATTAGAAAAGGCTGAAAAATCTGGATATGAATACAACGTAGGTCCAGAACCTGAGTTTTTCGTACTGGACCAGGACGAGGAAGGAAACGTTATTCCTAACGATTACGGAGCATATTTTGATGTAGAACCTGTAGATCAGGGTACTGACATTCGAAGACAGCTTGTTATGGACCTTGAAGCTTTAAACTTTGATATAGAAGTCAGTCACCACGAAGTAGCCCCAGGTCAGCATGAAATTGACTTTAAGTTTGATAAAGCATTGAAAACTGCTGATGCAGTAATTACATTTAAACAGGCTATAAAAGCTATCGTAGATACCATGGGATACATGGTAACATTTATGCCCAAACCATTCTTTGGAGAAAACGGAAGCGGTATGCACTGCCACCAGTCATTATTTAAAGATGGTGAAAACCTGTTTTACGACCCTGATACTCCAACACAACTTTCAAAAGAAGCAATGTACTTCATGGGCGGCCTCTTAAAACACTCCCCTGCTCTAACAGCAATTTGTGCCCCCACCATAAACTCTTACAAGCGTTTAGTACCTGGATACGAAGCACCGGTGTACGTTGCATACGGCCTTAAAAACAGATCCACACTGGTTAGAATCCCTGCATCCCGTGGAAAAGGTACCCGTATTGAGTTAAGAATGCCTGATCCCTCATGTAACCCCTACCTTGCATTTGCCACCATGTTAGAAGCAGGTTTAGACGGTATAAAAAATAAAATTGACCCTGGAGAACCAACCGAAATTGACGTGTTTGAAAAGAGCATTGAAGAACTAAAAGAATTAGGTATAGGTGTTTTACCTTCCAGCCTATGGGAAGCATATCATGCACTTGAAAAAGACGAAGTAGTTAAATCTACATTAGGGGACCACATATACACTAAGTTTATGGATATTAAGAAGAAAGAATGGGATGATTACAGAATACAGGTATTCGACTACGAATTAGACAAATACCTTTACATTTAATTCTTCCATTTCTTTTTAAATTTTTGAAAACTTTTTTTACTCTGATTTTACAATATATTTAATACCATAATTCAAATCTGGTGAATAAATGCATGATGAAACCGATCGTAAAATGATAGAAATCCTGAGGATACTTGCAGACCAGAATAAAGTGCTTGGTGCAAAAACCATCGCTGAAGAGCTTAAAAGAAAAGGTTACAACCTTGGGGAGCGAGCAGTGCGATATCACATGCGCATATTGGATGAAAAAGGATTCACAGAACGCATTGGATATGCTGGTAGAGAGATCACAGAAAAAGGATTAAAAGAGCTTGAAAAAGGCCTTATTTATGATCAGGTTGATTTTGCTTTCTCTAAATTTGAAGGTATGATTTATCAAACTTCTCTGGATCCAGGAAGCGGTAAAGGTGCTGTTGTTGTAAATACCTCCAGTTTCATTGACGGTGAAAATGTTGTTGCGGTGATTAAAGAAGTATTCGAGAAAAACATTGCAGTAAGTCCCTATATTAAACTCTCTGAAATAGAACCAGAGAATGAAAGTGCATTCCCCCAAAAAGAAATTAGATTAGACACTATTTGCGGCACTACAATAGATGGAATACTTTTAAACGAAGGAATACCTGTAATCCCTCAATATGGGGGTCTTGTTAAAGTTGAAGACTATGTTCCTATTAGATTTACCGAACTTATAGCCTATAAAAAAACTTCCATGACTCCTCTTGAGGCTTTCACTGCCAAAGAAATGACTTCAGTCCTGAATGCGGCCAGATATGGGAATGGAATGATCCCTGCAAATTTCAGGATAATTCCAGCTGCAGCAAGGGAAAATGCACTTAAATTATTCAGACAGCTTGAAAAAATAGGTGTTTCCGGGCTTTTAAAAATCGGTGAAAACGGAGAACCTGTTTTAGGTGTTCCTGTAGATGACGGCATGGTAGGTATTGCCATAACTGGAGGAATAGCTCCACTTTGTGCTGCAAAAGAAGCAGGGTATGAGGTTAATATTAAATTAGCAGAAACCATAATGGAGTTTAAAGATATGAATAAGTTAACTTCTACAAAGCCTGTATTAAAAACTACAGGCCCTGAAACAGGCGAAAAAGTGAAATTTCTGCTTTCAAAGGCATGGAACCTTATATATAATGTTGATTTAGACCTGAAATCCCAGAAAGGAAACGTTATTGTCAATGTTTCCTATGTAAACAATGATGACCTTGACGATGCGCTCGAAATCGTGGGTAATATTTTCCGCTCCAGACCAGAGTACTGTACAAGCAAGTTTTACATGATATTACCCCATTCCAATGGAAAACAGACAGGAATCGCAACCGTATGCAGTTTCACCGTGGACGGAATATTAACCAAGAATGATATACTAACAACCCCTCAATATGGAGGAATTCTTGAAATAGAAGAAAAAACAGCCCGCTTTGTAGAGTTAACTGCTTACAGTGGATCATCTCTTGATCCTCATGAGATTTACATTTCAAAAAATATGACATCGGTTTTAGATACGTTGAATGGGACTGGAAGAATTCTTGCAAGCTTAAGGGAAATTCCATATCTTGCACGTCCTGATGCAGTAGAAATCATAGAAAAAATTCGAGAATCAGGATTTTCTGTATTAAAAGTTGGAGAACCAAGCGAATTAATTTATAATGCCAAAATAGAAAGATATCACGTGGGAATTGTAACTCCGGGTGGTTTAAACCCGATAGCAGCAGTTATGGAAGAGGGAATTCCTGTAGATGTTAAAGCAGTTGAAAGATTAATGAAACTGGAAGATATGGAAGAATTTTAGATCAAAATGGAAAGGCTTATTTACTTTAATTTAATATAAAGTGTAATAATATGCATGTCGATAAAATAATTTACATACCAATAGGAACCATACATTCGCCATTTAAAGACCTTGAAGGCATGCCCATACAACCCATCGGGGCAAAGGACATTAAAGGTGAAATACACTTAAAAAAAGAATTTAAGGAAGGACTTAAAGATTTAGAAGGATTTTCCCACATTATCCTGATTTATCATTTTCATCTCTCCAGAGGGCATCAGTTACATGTAAAACCATTTTTAGACAATGTTGAAAGGGGAGTATTTGCAACAAGAGCTCCAAAAAGGCCAAATCCAATAGGAATGTCGGTGGTACGCCTTGAAAATATTGAGGAGTCAAAAATATATATATCTAATGTGGATATTGTTGATGGTACCCCACTTTTAGATATAAAACCATACATACCTAATTTTGACAAATGTAAAGGTGAAGAAGTATGTATAGGCTGGTTTGAAGATAAACATGAAGATGCAAATCATAAAAGGTCTGATGGCCGGTTTATAGATTAAAACTAAAATTAAAAACTACATAATAAAAATAGGTGTTAATTATTTCAAATTCAGATAATTTCAAAATAGATGGACTTGAAATTGTTAATAAAATGAAAAGCCGTCGAAAATTCGCAGAATTTTCGGGCAATCAAAAATCTACGATTTTTGAAAACCGCCGAAAATCGAAGATTTTCGAGGCATCAAAAATTCTTCGAATTTTTGAAAGCCGGCGAAATAATGTTTATAAAGTAAAATTTAGAGAAACAAGCCTTCCAGCAGTCATGAAGGTTTATTCTAAAAAGAATAATCTTTTAAATGAGTATAAAAACTTAAAAAAATTATCCAAAGCAGGTTTAAATGTTCCAGAATTGCTATTCAAATCTGAAAGCTGTTTAATTTTAGAGCATATTCCTGGAAATTTAGTAAATGATTTGACTGAAAGACAGGATTTAGGAAGCTGGATCGAGGAACTGGCAAACTGGATGACAAAACTTCATCAAATAAAAAGGAATAAAAAGAGTCTTCTTAAAAGCGATTCCAATCTTAGAAATTTTATTTTCAAGGGCAGAGACATATATGGTCTGGATTTTGAAGAGATGAGATATGGTGATCCAAGAGAAGACCTTGCAGATATATGCTTTTTTTTATTGACTAATTTTCCCTCATTCACAAATCAGAAAAAGATCATGATAGAAAGATTTTTAGATGCTTACAAAAAATATGGGGATACCAAACTGGATAATATGGAATATTTTATATCTAAAAGTGCAGAAGAAATCATGGAAAGAAGACGTAATCATCGGAAAAGTTGCAATTTTTAGGGACTGTCACGAGTGCTGGACATATCCTCCAATTTATTGTGTGAGTTTCTTTTTCAAATAAAGACTTATTCTGTCTTGAAAAAATTTACAATCTGCAATAACTTTAGAACCTATTTTACATACGTTTTTTAATAATGAAAAACAATGTTAGAGTATAAATGTACAGGGTGATATCTTGAAAAAAGAGGAAACTATTTGTTTAACCTGCGATGAAATCTGCGACTATATAGAAAAAGAAGTTAAGCCCGGAGATACTGTAAAATTATCTCTTGGAAGATGTTATATTCCTGGAAAAGTAGTTACAAATGTTCGAGGAGTCGTACAATTAGAAGTAGAAGGCGAAACTATAACTGGGTTAACATGCATAGATGTAGGAAAATTAAGGGACTCCCTGGTGGAAGTTGTGCATGAATGTAATGATAAAAAATGCATCATAGAAGCCAAAGATTAGTCGATCAAAACACGTTTAGTTTTCCTTTTTTAATAGTTAATTTTATTTTCAGCACTTTATTTGACTTATTCAAGCTATATAAATTCGAACTGAGCTTTAAAAAACTGCGTATAAATGTTTAAAATAATCAATGCCAGCTACGAAAATTTTATGTATAAACTATAATCCTTAATGTGTGTAAACCACACGTCATTATATAAAATTTTCTATTTAATTTTAGCAATAAGATATATATATAAAGAAATTACAATGTGTAACTAATACACATGGAATGGGGAGTTCATGCCTAAACATATCGTCTCAGGATTAAATTATCTGGCCACAATCAAACTAAGAAAAGAAGGTTATCTCCAAAAGGAGATATCAGAAATTCTTGGAATGGATAGATCAACAGTTTCTCATTATATTAATGGTAGAAACATTTCCTGGAACTCTATTGAAATCGCAGAAGCCATAACCAACCTGTGTCCAAAAGATTTTTTGAAAATGACTAATATGCTAACAAAAGACTGTGAACAAACCAGAGTACTCATAAAAATACTTATGGAACGTAAATTTAACCCAATAGTCAAAGATGAATGTATAGGCTGTGGACTTTGTGTAGATACATGCTTAATGAAAGCTGTAAAGCTGAACAACCTTAAAGCACAGATAGATCCAGACTGGTGTTGTGGATGTCGTATGTGTGAATCAAGTTGTCCAGCTGCCTCAATTAAAATTTTGGAGGTAAAAAATGGTAGCAAATGAAAAATCTGCAGAAGAAAAGAACGTCTCAATTAAAAGGGAAGCTGCAGAAAAAAGGGAGCTTTCCTTTAAAGATGAGGCCTGTATTGGATGTGGAATATGTGAACAGATATGCCCCATGGATGCAATAGAACTTGGTCCAATTGGTGCAATCGTGAGAGGAAAAGTTGATACACCAAAAATCACTATAAGCGAAGAAGATTGTGTACTTTGCGGTATGTGTAGTGTAGGATGTCCTGTTGAAGCAATAGACTTTACAATAGATGGCAAGCCTGTTAAAGAAATAGAAGATTACCCAAGATTAATAAAATCCATCACCCCTGAGATTGAAAACTGTATCTACTGTGGTGCTTGCGATATAGCATGTCCACAGGATGCCATCAAAGTTATAAGAGAACTGCCAGAAAGAGCAAAACTTGTAACAGGTGAAATAGAAATAGACAAGGATACATGTGTTTCATGCGGAATATGTGAAGAAATGTGTCCTGCAGATGCAATACACCTGGCAAAACAGGCTCCAACATCTTCAAGTCCAGAAATAGCATCAGACATAGCGGTGGATAAGGATGCATGTGTTTACTGTGGTATCTGCAAGAGAGTGTGTCCTGTTGACGCTATAAAAGTTATATGTAAAGTCTGTCCTTACGGCGAATATGAAATTGAAGAGGCAGAAATTAAGGGCGACCTGATAATAAACGAAGATTTATGCGTAAACTGCGGGTGGTGCCAGGAAATATGTCCTAAAGATGTCATCGAAGTAGAAAAACCATTCGAAGGTGAATTGATCATAAATCAGGATGCCTGTCAGGGATGTGAAACATGCATCGAAGTATGTCCATGCAACGTATTATCATTCCCAAAACCTTCTGAATCAGGTGAAATTGTAGAAAGACTTCACAAAGATGAAAAATACTGCATATACTGTGGTGCCTGCCAGAACGTGTGTCCTACCTCTGCTATTGAAGTAAGAAGAACTGGTGTGAACATTACGCCGACCAAATCAAAAGCATGGCAAAAAGCAGTTGATTCTCTTAAATTTTCAGAAGGAAAATCAAAAGCTACGGAGGGTAAATAGATGGCTTACAAATTAGTAGTGTATAAGGAACTCTGTCATGGATGCGGTAACTGTGTTGTAGCATGTCCAGTAAACGCTTCCAAAAGTACAGAAATTGCAGGCGGAAAAGGTCCGCAAGAGGACGTTGGACAAATTTTAATAGTAGAAGACGGAACTATAGAACTTAAAGATCTTAGCGAGTGTAATAACTGTGCAACATGTGTTAAAGCATGCCCTGTTAATGCCATAGCACTGGAGGAAGTATAATGAAAGTCATACTAAATACTGGAAGAACAGTCTGGCAAGGTGAAGCCATAGAATCAGGTAAAGACCTTCAAATGTACATTGATACTGCTGCAATATGTCATATGAACAGGGACCAGATGAACACTTTAGGTGTAAAAAATGGTGACACTATTAAAATTACATCGAAGTATGGTGAAGTTGTTGTATATGCTGTAGAGACAGCTGAAACCCTTCCAGAAGGAATGGTTTATATGCCAATGGGACCATGGTGTAATCATGTTATAAGTCCTTTATTAGACTCTATGGCAATGCCAGATTTCAAAGATACAGAAGTAGAAGTTATGCCTACTGATGAAAAAGTACTGGACATGCCTTCGTTAATGAAAAAATATGGAAAAGTAGGATTATACTAATAAAAGGAGGATTTCCACGTGGAATACATAATAAAAAACGGAATGGTCTATGATCCACTAAACAACATCGATGGAGAAAAGATGGATATCTGTATAAGAGATGGAAAAATAGTGGACAGTGTAAGTAAATCTGCAGAAGTGGTGGATGCTTCTGGAAAAACAGTAATGGCTGGAGGTGTTGAGCCCCATACACATATAGCAGGTCCAAAGGTGAATCTTGGAAGAATGATGCGTCCAGAAGACAGTGAAAAGGATGCTGAAGCAAAATCAGGGGATAGAAGATCAGGAAGTGGATTTTCAGTTCCATCAACATTTATGACAGGTTACAGATACACAGAAATGGGTTATACAACTGCCATGGAAGCAGCTATGCCTCCGCTTGTTGCAAGACACACACATGAAGAAATGGTTGACACCCCAATACTTGATAAGGGAGCTTACCCACTTCTTGGAAATAACTGGTTCGTAATGGAGTATTTAAAAAATGGTGAAGTTGAAGAGTGTGCAGCCTATATTGCCTGGCTTATGAGAGCTACAAAAGGATACGCAATTAAAGTTGTAAATCCCTGTGGTACAGAAGCATGGGGATGGGGAGGAAATGTACATGGAATAAACGACCCCGCACCACACTTTGGAATAACAGGAGCAGAAATGATAAAAGGCCTTGTTGAAGCCAATGAAATGTTAGGTTTACCTCATTCTGTACACCTGCACTGTAATGACTTGGGACATCCTGGAAACTACGAAACAACTCTTGCATCATTTGATATTGCCAAAAACATTAAAGCATCCCCAAAATATGGAAAAAGGGACATTTCATTGTATGGAACTCATGTTCAGTACCACAGTTATGGAGGAACCTCCTGGAGAGACTTTGAATCTGAGGCCCCTGCAATCGCTGACTATGTAAACAAAAATGATCATATAGCAATAGATGTTGGACAGATTACCTTAGATGAAACAACAACCATGACTGCAGACGGACCAATGGAATTCGATTTATACACTCTAACTGGATTTAAATGGGCAAACTGTGACGTTGAACTTGAAACAGGTTCAGGAGTTGTTCCATTCATATATTCATCCAAGAATCCGGTTCATTCAACACAGTGGGCTATCGGTATGGAACTGTTCCTTCTAACTAAAGACCCGGGCAAGATAATGATGACAACAGATCATCCAAATGCAGGGCCATTTATACGATATCCAAGAATTATGGCATGGCTTATGAGCAGCAAATACAGGAATGATCTTATTGAAAATGAACTTCATTCATGGGCACAAAAGAAAAGCAGTATTGCAACAATAGACCGTGAATATTCTTTATATGAGATTGCACAGGTTACAAGAGCTACAGCTGCCAGAGTACTGGGATTAAGTGAGACTAAAGGACATCTTGGTGTTGGGGCTGACGCAGATGTTGCTGTATACTCATTCAACCCTGAAACACAGGATGCGTCATCTGATTATATGGCAGTGGAAACAGTATTCAGAAAGGCAGATCATGTGTTTAAAGATGGAGAAATTGTGGTTAAAAATGGTGAAGTCGTAAAACCACGAATGGATGGTAGAACTTACTGGGTAAACTGTAATTTCAATGAAGAATTAGAAAGGAACGTAATTTCTGATGTCCAGAAGAAATTCAAACAATACTACACTATAAACTTTGAAAATTACGAAGTAGGGAATGAGTATATGAGAAGATCTACTCCTATTGAAATAAAATGTAAGTAAAAATGAACAGGTGATATGATGAGTAAAATAATTTTAACACCTAAAGAACAGCCACAGGTACCTCTTGAGGTTGATACTATCCTTCCAGACACACTGGCCGGTAAATCCATTGAGGAAATAAAATCTATGCATATCCAGTATGGTAACAGCGAAGTAGAACTCAAAGAATTTTTTGACGTGGACGGAGAATCTGGTGAAAACCCTTCAGAATTACAAATTGAATTCAACGGTGATGTTTACAACACTAAAAGAATAGGAGAGGGAATGACAACCGGTGAAATAGTAGTTAAAGGCAACGCCAGCATGTATGTTGGTGCTAAGATGAAGGGAGGAAAAATTACAGTGGAAGGAGATGTTGAAGGATGGGCAGGACGAAATATGGAAGGCGGAGAAATTGTTGTAATGGGAAACGCCGGTGATTATCTTGGTTCAGCTTACCGTGGTGACTGGAGAGGTATGAGAGGAGGTAAAATCACAGTTCATGGAAACGCCGGACGTGAAATTGCCGAATATATGTTAGGAGGCAAAATCCAGATTAATGGAAACGTAAAGATGCTACCAGGAATACACATGAATGGTGGAGTCTTGATTATAGATGGCAATGTGATATCCAGAACTGGTGGAGAGATGAAAGGCGGTACCATAATCGTGAAAGGAAAGATTGATGAGTTTCTCCCAGGATTTGAATTTCTTGGAGCTGAAAACGACATAGAAATCGACGGAGAAGTTATACCTGGTTCATTTTATAAATTTAGAGGAGACTTTGCAACTAAAGGCGCAGACGGATTAGTATACGCTGCAACTGCAAAGAATGCTCACATAGTTCCATGACAAAGAAACTGAACCAAAAATAAATTGAATCATAAAAACAAAATAATATTAATAAAAAACTTTGGAGTGATATAAATGGAGCTTATAAAAAATGTCCCATGCCCATTTTGTGGAACCCTCTGTGATGATATCGTCTGTAAAGTAGAAAACAACGAAATAGTAGGTACCATAAATGCGTGTAGAATTGGACACAGTAAATTTATGCACCATAAAGACGCTAAGCTTTATAAAAAGCCACAGATAAGAAAAGCAAATGGTGAACTGGTAGAAGTTGAATATGATGAAGCTATAGAAAAAGCCGCCGAGATACTTGTAAACGCAAAAAGACCAGTATTATATGGCTGGAGTTCTGTCTCATGTGAAGCTGATGAGGTGGGTGTAGAACTTGCAGAAGAAGTGAAAGGGATAATAGATAATACTGCAACTGTCTGCCATGGACCATCTTTGTTAGCAGTTCAGGATACAGGATACCCTGTATGCACACTGGGAGAAGTTAAAAACCGTGCCGATGTTATTATATACTGGGCATGCAATCCAATGCATGCACACCCAAGACATATGGGCCGACACTTATTTTCAAGAGGGTACTTTAGAGAAAGAGGAAGACCAGATAGAACACTTATCGTGGTGGATCCAAGAGAGTCAGATACAGCAAAATTAGCAGATGTACACCTCCAGGTAGAGCCTGGAAAAGACTACGAGTTACTGGATGCTATAAGAGCTGCTATGAAGGGACATAAAATCCTTTATGAAAATGTTGCAGGTGTTCCAAGAGATCTAATATATGGGGCAGTTGAATTACTTAAAAATGCCCAGTTTGGTAACCTCTTTTTTGGAATGGGAATAACCCAAACCAGTGCTAAAAACCGAAACATTGATGCAGGGATATGTACCATCCAGGAGCTTAACGAATATGGTGGAAAGTTCACACTGATTCCTATGAGAGGACATTACAATGTGAACGGCTTTAACCATGTCTGCACATGGCAGACAGGATATCCTTTCTGTGTCGATTTTGCAACAGGTTATCCAAGATATAACCCTGGAGAAACAGGTACAAACGATCTACTTCAAAACAAGGAAGCTGATGCTATGTTTGTAATAGGAGCAGATCCAGGTGCGCACTTCCCTCAAAGAGCATTAGAACGAATGGCAGAAATTCCAGTAATAGCCATTGAACCTCACAGAACTCCAACTACAGAGTTAGCAGACATAATAATACCGCCAGCACAGATTGGTATCCATGCTGAGGGAACAGCCTATAGGATGGATGGTGTTGCTTTTACAATGAAAAAGGTCATAGATTCAGATCTATTATCAGACAAAGAAATAGTAGAAAGAATTTTAGAACGAGTTAAAGAAATTCACGCATCCGCATCCAAAATGGAAAGTGCAGAAGAAGTAACATCTCCAGCTAAATAACCCCTTAGTTTAAGCTCCCTATGGGGCTTAACTATTTTTATTTTTTAAATATATTAATTTCTTTTAACAGCTTTCAGTACTCCTTCATTATCATCAACAAAAAGGACACATTTTCCATTAACTAGACAGGGTTTTACTGACTTATTTTCATCATTTAGAATAATGCCTTCAGTAATTAATCTACCATCAAGCGTGTAAACTGCATCAATACCTGCACCCACCAATTTTTCAACTGGTTGAGGGCCTAATAAGTTTCTTATATTATCCTTAAGTAAAAATCTACCATCATTACCAGCAAACGCTAATCCAAGTCCTGCCATAGCTCCAATTACACCATCTTCAGTTCCACCAAGTCCTTCAAGGCGAATATTAAGATTTTTGGCAAGGGTTCTTGCATATTCCTGTGTTAAAACAGTATCTTTGGCATCCCTTGCATATGCAACAAGAGATGGCAGAATCTGGCTTTCATGAGCTACTGAAAGTCCGGGATCGCTTCCTTCAATAAAATCATCATATATCTCTTTTTTAGCAATCTCAAAAATGTCATCAATACTCTCTTTATCATCTGTATTGAGGTGAATGACTGCGCAACTGTTGTGTGAGGTGAAAGGAATATCTGGATGCACATAAAGCTGGTGCCTGGTAACTCCAACTAAGGGATATTTTTTTGAAAGTTCTGCTGCAATTGCACGAAATTTTCAACTTTTTTCTTTAAATAGGGGTTGAGATCAAATTTTTTGATAATATTATATTGTATTTCGTGTATTAATTATTTTAAACTCTAAAACTAATTTTAAGTATTCTTATTGTACATATATACATATCGATTATATCATCATGTTGTGTAATTTTCAGTTGTTTAATTTCTCGTTTTTCCTGTATTTTTAGGAACACCGGAAAATGTTATTACTGAAGAAAACATGGAAAAAACCTATGGAATAAATGTAAAAATTGTGGACATGGACCATAGAACTGCTTGTGTCCCTTTAAAAATAAAATGATATTTTAAATAAACAGAACTGATCATTCGTTTATACTATCACTAAGTTTAAGGTTTATCTTTATGAAAATTGGAGATTATAGGTTCAATTTACAGGAACTTGCAGGAGCTACCGGAGATTATGGAACTCTACTTCCCTTAGCCATAGGTTACATCGTAGTTTGTGGTTTAGATCCTACAGGATTTCTGGTGATGATGGGTATTGCAACCATTATCACAGGTTTGTATTTTAAAATTCCAATGCCCATTGAACCTATGAAAGCCCTTGCAGTTTTTGCAATAGCATCCGGCTGGCAGCCTTCATTAATATATGCTTCAGGAATTGGGATGGGGATAATCTGGCTGTTTATTGGGTCCACGGGTTTAATGACATGGTTTGCTCGAATAACTCCAAAATCAGTGGTACAGGGTATTCAGGCATCACTGGCCCTACTACTTGCAATTGAAGCTCTTAAATTCATTCAAGAAGGATGGATGCTGACAATTATAAGTATTATCATAATTTTAGTTCTAAGAAACAACCGTTATGCTCCAGCAGCGATTATTTTACTGATAATGGGCATCACCATAATGTTCTTTCAAGGTACACTTCTTTCTATTGGAGGTCCTCATTTAACTCTCCCCCGTCCAGTTATTTTTTCTATAAATCAAATCTGGGAATCCATTGTTGCTGTTGGGCTTGCTCAAATACCGTTAACAGCTACAAATGCAGTAATAGCAACTGCATATCTTATAAAAGAATATTTTCCTGAAAGAGCAGTTTCAGAGAAGAAAATTGCTTTAAATATTGGTATTATGAATATAACTCTGCCTTTTTTTGGTGGCATGCCCTTATGTCATGGTGCCGGAGGTCTTGCAGGCCAGTATTATTTTGGAGCAAGAACTGGTGGTACAAATATCATGGAAGGAATTATTTATATCATTCTGGGGTTTTTCTTTTCAGGGTCTATAGTAATTCTCTTTAAAGGATTTCCCGGTGCAATAATTGGGGCCATGATGATCATGGTAAGTATTGGCTTATTAAACTTTACGAGAGACCTTAAAGCTGAAATATCAGTTGTTCCATTAGTAATTACTGTTATAGGTTCCCTTCTGACAAATATGGCAATTGGATTTGTTGCAGGGATAATCAGCCATTATTTTATAAAAAGAATACATTCATAACTGTAATACGCTGCTGGATATTAGTTAGTTTAGCCACTGCAAAAGACTGCACTGAACATGAATAAATGAAAGAAATTCAAATCCTTTTTTAAAATACATGAACCGCAGATGCTTTAAAATACATCCAAACAGGAGTTTTAATAGAAATATCAAGTTCCCTAAGCGATTCTCGAGTTATAAAAACTGTGAATAATTCTCCAGCATTAACTACAAGCCTTATAAGTGACCCTGTATCTATTATTTCCTGAACTTCTCCATTAATAACATTTCTTGCACTTGTATTAATTTTTTCAAGAGATATTGTAATTTCATCAGGTCTTATGCTGAAATTTACAGTACCCCTTTTTTCTGTTAAAGTAAATATTCTGATTGAATCAGTTTTTATGCTTACTAAACCATTTTCATCGGTTTCTACTTCTCCAGTCATTAGATTTTCAATACCAATAAAATCCGCCACAAATTTATTTTTGGGTTTTCTAAATATTTCTTTTGGAGTTCCATTTTGGCAGATACGGCCTTTACTTAGTATAACCATTCTATCTCCAAGTTTTTGCCCCTGCATAAGGTTGTGTGTGGTCATGATGACTGTTGTTTCAAATTCCTGATTAATTTTTGTAACCAATTCTTCCATTCTGATGGTGGATATAGGGTCAAGGTTTGCAGTTGGTTCATCCAGAAGCAAGAGTTCGGGATCTGTAACCATTGCCCGTGCAAGTGCAAGTCTTTGGGTTTCTCCCCCTGATAATTTAAGTGCATTTCTATCATCATAGCCTTCAAGACCAATGACTTTAAGCATCTCTTTGATTTTCTCATCCATGTTTTCTGTTTTTCCCCTTACTCTTAAACCATATGCAATATTATCATAAACACTGGACTTGAATGCAAGCGGCTTTTGAAAAACCATTCCAATATGCCTTCGTATTTTTAGACGCCTGCTATTAGATTCATTTGCATCAGCACCTTCAAAATAAATCGTTCCTGAGGATGGTTTTTCCAGAAGATCAATTAATCTAAGTAAAACTGTTTTACCTGAGCCAGTTGGACCAACAAGTGCTGTGCTGGTTCCTTTTTTAAACTTTATATTTATATCTTTGAGTACATGGAGTTCTCCGTAATTTTTGTTAATATTTTCCAGTTCTACTATGTACATTATTTCCACCAGTTGAATAATTCTAATTTACCTGCTTTAATCTCTACCCTGCAAAAAGTTCAGCATTAAATTAATGATAAGTGCAATAGCCAGGAGTATAAATCCTAAAGCTATTGAAAGCTCTATATTACCTTTAGACGTTTCAAGAGATATTGTTGTGGTAAAAACTCTTGTAAAACCCCTTATATTTCCCCCGATAAGTATAGCTACTCCTACTTCAGATATGGCCCTTCCAAAACCAAGTATAACTGCACCCATTATGGCATATCTTGCTTCTTTTACGATAGTAACTATTGTTTGAGACGCACTTGCTCCTAAAGATATTGCTAATTCTTTTATATGGCTGCTAACTCCTACAAGTGCTGTGATAGTAAATCCAACAAGAATTGGCATTATTAACAATGTCTGTCCAATTATCATTCCAGTAGGAGTAAAAAGAAGGTTTAGAAATCCGAAAGGCCCCTGGTGAGATATTAGCAGAAAAAGAAAAAGTCCAACTAAAACTGTAGGGGCGCTGTAAAGAGTCTGGATAAGATTAATTATCGTACGTTTCCCATAAAAGTCATAATAATAAATCATTCCCCCAACAGGGATTGCTATTAAAGAGGCTATAAAAGTGGCTGTAAGAGATATATAAAGACTTCTTATAGTTATTTCAACCACTTCAGGGTCAAACGTCGCTATTAGGTATATTGCCTGTTCAATTGCTCCAATTATTTCATTCACTTAACCACCTGAAAATAGATAATCTTATAATAACTGTTTAATAACTTGTAAAGGTAAATTAATGTTTTTATGATTCTAAATTTATAGTTACTACCCGTTATATATGAGAATTTTCATTAACCTGAAAAAATATTCAATTTCAAATCCCCAAAACAATGTTCTTTAATATTTAAAAATAAAAAAGAAAAGTTCCTGATTAAGAATGTGCAGGAACACTTAATAGCGGAGCAATTAGTGCAGGTACAGGATTTGTTGGCACGGGTGTAAACAATGGCTCTCCAAACTTGGCTTTACCAAAGTTACCAATTATTTCTTGCCCTTCTGGTGAAAGCATGAAGTTTACAAAATTATTTCCTGCTTCTACATTGGTTCTTGGATGTTTCTGTGGATTGATGGGTATTGCTGTATAAACATTCAGTAAGTCTCTTCCTGTTGTTACTAAAGGTACAAGCTTTATTTTACCCTCCTTAGAAAATGACAGGAATGTCCCTGAATCAGATATTGTGTAAGCATTTTTCTCATTGGCAATTATTAATGTATCTCCCATTCCTTTACCACTTTCTATATACCATGGACCTTTGGTTTTATTAATGTCTATTCCGCTGGTATTCCATATTTTCTTTTCCCTTGCATGTGTACCTGAATCGTCACCACGGGATACGAATTCAACCTGAGGATTTGTTTTTCCTTCTTCAGCTATTTTTTTGAACGCTTCTGTAGCATTCAAACCTTTAATACCTGCAGGGTCATCGGCAGGGCCTACAATCCAGAAGTAGTTGAAAGCAAATTCAGTACGGTTTGTACCGAAACCTTCGTTAACAAATTTTGTTTCCCTTGCTTTATCGTGGACAAGCATAAGATCTACGTCGCCCCTTTCACCGTACTGTATGGCTATACCGGTTCCTCCAGAAACGACATGAACATCTACTCCAGGATATTTTCTCTCAAATGCTGCTTCTAACTCTTTTAATAGTCCTGTATCTTCTAAGCTTGTAGTTGTTGAGATCCTAAGCTTTGATTTATCTGGACCAGTAACTGTTGTGTAAGCATAAACACCTACAGCGGCAATAACTACGATAACTGCTGCAATAATTGCTATTGTTTTATTATTCATGGAATTAGCCCCCTGTTAGATTTTGATTATGGTATGTATAATATTAAATGAATGCTATATTTAAGCATATCGGTTAGACATTTAGTAGGAAAAATATGGTCCCACATGATTTAATTACCATAAAAATGTTTGAAATTAATTATATCAATTAACAGATGGTGATTAATCAAATTATCTTTAAAATAAATAAAAAACCCGGAGCACGGAATGGTTAAAAAGCTCCGGTTAAAAAAACATCTTAGCGAGGATGAAGCGAATGTCTATCATTTCAATTTTTTGTGGAACGTAATGTATAATAATGCATATTGAGTATATATAGTTTTCCATTTATAGTATAAGACGTAATATTTTTAACTAATGAAGATCATAATTATTATTCATGAGTAGAACCCCTTCTTTAAAAGTTAAAAAATGGATTACCCGTGAAGAATTGAAAAAACTGATAA
>JAVSLW010000013.1 GCA_039666455.1 Methanobacterium sp.
AAACCCAACCCTGGGAACACCAGAAGGAACAGAAATAATGATGGGAGACTCAGAAAAAGTAGGAGCAAGCACAGTGTCAATATGGTACACCGGACCACCAATAGATCTTGACCTTTTCAGCAATATAAAAGTCACAGGAACATTCAAAAGAAACTCAGACTACAAATACGGCCTATCAGACTACGTAATAGTAACTGACAAAGTAGAAGGAATTAAATAAAATTAAACAGGGATACTCAAAAATTCACCATGAAATGCAGTTACGCTGAGATAAACGGTGAAGGAAGAGATGTTTTCAAATATCCAGTAACAGATAAAGGTAAAATCTCAAAAAAGGGTATAATAAATAATTTTTCGCTTGAAACAGTGTTTTTAAACGGTAAAATTGTGAAAGAATATAGTTTAGATGAAATTAGAGAAAACGCCAGCAGGGGCTTAAAATAAAAAATTATGGTGTAGGAGGATGATAAAATGGTTGAAGAAGTAAAAGAACAATCTCAAGTTTTAGAAACTGTTAAAGAACCATCAAGAACTTTAGAATTAGTTCTTGGGATTATGGGCGGATTTTTTGGATTACTTGGAGGCATTGGAGCTGTAATGATTGGTAGCTTTGGAGAAGCTTTTAATGTGGCTGGTTATTCTGATATAATGATTTCTGGGACAATTGCAATCATTGTGTCAATTACAGGAGTTATAGGGGCTGTAATGGTCAAGAATAAGCCACAAACCGGCGGTATAATAATGATACTAAGTGCAATAATAGGATTCATCTGCATCTTTGTATTTTATATACTGGGAGGTTTCTTCCTGGCACTTGGAGGTGTACTGGCTTTAGTGAGGAAATGAATGACCTCATTAAAGAGGAGAATTAAGGAATGTCCGGTGCAAAAATACTGGTGGTTGAAGATGAGGCCATTTTGATAATGGAACTTCAAGATGGGTTGAGGTCATGGGGTTACAAACCATTTACAGCCACTTCTGGAGAAGAAGCCATTAAAAAGGCAGCTAAAATAAAACCAGATTTAATCTTAATGGATATCATGTTTAAAGGCGAAATAGATGGAATAGAAGCAGTCCAGCAGATCAATGCCCACCAGGATATTCCAGTAATATATCTTACAGCTCATAGCAGCAATGAAGTATTAGAACGTGCAAAGGCAACAAAGCCACATGCTTATTTGATAAAGCCTTTTAATGAAAGAGAATTGCAGATTACGATTGAAACAGCTCTAAAAACACAGAAGTAAAAAATTAGGAGTTTAATAAAGTGGATTCGTTAATGGGTAAATATTTATCAACTCTGGAATTTGGACAGATACAGGAATTTGGAGAAATGTCCGTTATTCCACTATTTAAAAAAGAAAATCATGCGCTTAATTATCTTACATTACAGGAAGCCCTGGATAATGGACAGATACAGGAATTTGGGGAAATGTCCATTATTCCACTATTTAAAAAAGAAAATCATGCGCTTAATTATCTTACATTACAGGAAGCCCTGGATAAGGATCTCCTGATTATAACAGAAAAAGATCATGGAGGTTCAGTACCTGAATTAAAGGTCGTAAACAAAGCGGAAATACCTGTTCTGCTCCTTGATGGTGAAGAAATTATCGGTGCAAAGCAAAATCGGATAATAAATACAACAATACTACTTAAAGAACAGTCCGAAACCATTATTCCAGTTAGCTGCACAGAAAGCGGAAGATGGTCCTATACTTCAGCAGAATTTGCAGATTCAGATACAGTTGCTTCTTCTAAAATCAGAAAGAAAAAATCAGCCTCTGTTAGAGAATCTCTCAAAACTTTTGGCGAATTTCGGTCAGAACAAGGCGCTATTTGGGAGGGTATTGAAGAAATGCACTGCTATGCAGCAACCACAGAAACTGAGTCACCTACAAGAGCTATGAAAAACATTTATGAATCTAAAGATAAAAACCTTGAAGAATATTTAGAAGCATTTAAACCATTGGATGGACAAAAAGGCATATTTGTATTTATAAACGGAGATATAACAGGCTTTGATATTTTTTCACTGGAATCAACATATAAAAAATTCCATAAAAAGTTAATTAAAAGCTATAGCATAGATGCAATCTTACAGGAAAACTATAAAGATGTTATAGCCAAAAATAGGGTTGAAAGAGCCAGAAATTTCATTAAAAATATCACAGAATGCGAGGAAAGCGTACACAAATCAGTAGGATATGGCTGGGACTGCAGATATAAAAGCAAATCCTTGATCGGCTCTTCTCTTTTATACCAGGACCAGATTATCCATGCAACCTTTTTTGAAAACGAAAACATCAGTAAAGAAGAAATAGTATAATAAGTGAGTTTCAAGGCAAACCCATGATTTTTTATTAATTACAATGAATCTACTGTAAATACATACAAATGCCGATATCCACATCACAAAAAGATATTACCAATAAAAGAATTTTTATAAACATTTATATATTTGAAAAATCCATTAACCCATAGAAAAGAATAAAAAATGCCCCAATAAGATGAGGCAGGGAAATAAAATGAGACTAAAAATCAGTTTATCATCAAAAACCGGTAATTATTTAATTCCTTATAATTACAACCATATTCTTTCAGCTATTATTTACAGGAAGATAGCAGACCTTGATTTAGCGAGCAAACTCTATTTTTTAAGGGATTTTAAATTTTTAATCTTTCTTTTCCAGGTATATACTCTAAAAGAAAATTTAATGAGGGTTTAAATTGGAAACTCGTGCAATAACAGAAGAAGAGTTCAAAAGGATAGTTGAACACTGCAATAGAGAATTAATTCAAAAACCTGAGGATCCTGAAAACTGGACAAGGAAAGGAATGGCTTTAAATGGCCTTAATAGGCATCAAGAAGCAATAGAAAGTTTTAAAAAAGCGCTTGAACTGGATCCAGATTTTGATTGGGCCCTTAATAATATTGGGCATGCTTTATTTGCAGCAGGTGAATATGAAGAGTGTTTAAAATACATGGATAGAGCGCTGGATAAAAATCCTACAGATAGAGTGTTATGGAACAATAAGGCCTTCTATTTATCCGCAATGGGAAGATATGCGGAAGCTGTGGAAATTTTTGACAGAATTATTGATGATGCAGATGATAAAATATATATTTTGAGGGAAAAGTGCTTCTGTCTTCTTAAAATGGAAAATTATGATGAATTGGCCAAATGTGCACAGGAAATACTGGATATAAAACCTGAAAACATTGAAGCTCTGGTCTGGAGAGGATTCAGCCTTATTGAAGAGGATAAAAATGAAGCCATGAAATGCCTTCAAAAAGCTATAGAAATTGATGATGAATGTTTCTATGCATGGATATTCTCTGGAACAGCTTATGCCACATATGGACAATATGGGGAAGCACTTAAGTTCTATGATAAAGGGTTGCAATTAAATCCTGAAGATAGCCGTACATTACTTTTAAAGGCCAGAACGTTATATGAAATAGGTAAATTAGATGAATCTCTGGAATTTTTTGATAAATCAATAGAAATAAAATCTACAGTTCCAGAAGCTCATTATAGAAAAGGTCTTGCATTATATGATCTTGGAAGATACTCTGAATCTCTCCAATCATACAATAATGCTCTGAAACTTGCTGAAAATGATATTGGAATAATTTATCGTAAAGCTGATGTTCTTCATAAGCTTGGTAGATATGAAGAAGAAATGAACACTTATGATGAGATAATAAAGCTCAATCCTGAATTTTTAAATGCATATACTGATAAAGGAGCTACTTTAATTGAACTTGGAAGATTTGAAGAAGGTATGGAATATTTTGACAACGCTTTGAGGATAGATCCAAATGCCATTTACCCCCTGATGAACAAATCATCTATTTTCATGCATTTAGAAATGTGGGAAGACGCACTTTCCTGTTTAGATAAAGTTTTAAAGATTTCACCAGAATTTATGGATGCCCTATTTTTTAAAGGAAAAACACTTCAAAAAATGGGAGACTATGGAGAATCCTTAAAGTATGTGGATGAAGTTTTAAAAAGAGAACCCGAGCACGTTGGAGCATTGCTTTTAAAGGGAATTGCACTTTCAAATCTTGACAAACATTTAGAAGCACTGCAGATGCTGAATAAAGTTATTAATACTGATCCTAATAATCGGGAAGCATTATATTATAAGGGAAGAAGTGAAATGAACCTGGCAAAACTTGAAGATGCGCTTAACACATTTAAAACAGTTTTAAAGACATATCCTGATGATGGCGTGGCTTTACTTTCTCAGGGGATAATATTAAAGCTTTATAATAAATGTGAAGAGGCGATAGATAGTTTTGATAAAGCTCTAAAACAGATGCCTGATAATGAGAGTATCTGGATAGATAGAGGTCAATGCTTAGGAGTACTTAATAGACCTCAAGAAGCGCTTGAATCATTCAACGAAGCCTTGAAATTGAATCCAATGAATCGAGAAGCACTTTACTATAAAGGAATAGCTTTAAGGCAATTGGAAAGATATGATGAATCTACCAAAAGCTTCCAAAAAGTTTTGAATGAAAATCCACAACAGATTGACGTGTTGTTTCAGATAGGAATTAATTTTCTGGAATTAGATGAATATTCCCTGGCAATTAAGTATTTTGATAGTATTTTAGATAATAATTCTTACTTGGTGCCTACCTGGATAGAGAAAGGAAGATGTTTGGGTTTAATGGGGAGACCAGAGGAAGCTTTAGAATGTTTTGAAAAAGTTCTGGAAATTGAACCAGATAATGAAGCTGCTATAAATCTTAAAAAGATAAGTTTGGACATCATTAATCAAAATAAAGGCATATAGGAAGGATTGAATTGGAAAAGGGCGAGAAACTACAAAAAACAGTTGAAGATATAGACCAGAAACTGAAAAAAGATCCTGGAAACGCTGAATTATGGAGCCATAAAGGATTGCTCATGATGTATTTAAATTCAAATGAAGAAGCTCTCCATTGCTTTGATGAATCCCTGAAATTAGACCCTGGACATGCAATGGCTGCGGGTAGTAAGGGCATTGCTTTATCCAACTTAAATCGCCATGATGAAGCTCTTGAAGCTTTTGATAATGCTATTGAAATAAATCCTGATGATTGTGATATATATTTTGGTAAAGGGAGCTCTCTTGTAGCTTTAGGGGATTGTAAAAGTGCTTTAAAATATTATGAACAGGCTATCAGGCTTAATGGGGATTATGAAGTTGCCTGGATTGAAAAAGCCACATGCCTTGGATTTTTAGGAAAATATCAAGAGGCGCTGGAATCTATAAACAGTGCATTGGAAATAAATCCTGAAAATCCTCATGCAATGTATCTTAAAGGAGTACTTCTAAGGCAACTGGGACAATACGAAGAATCAATTGATTGCATGGAATGGGTTTTGAAAAACGACCCCCCAAATAGTTTGATGGCATTTGATCAGATAGGACGCAGCTTACAGAGAATGGAAAAATATGATGAGTCTGTAGAAGCTTTTGATAAGGCCTTAGAAATAGATCCAGATGTAACATCTGTTTTAAGGGAGAAAGGAAAATCACTGGGGATGTCAGGCAGAGATAGTGAGGCCTTGGAGTGTTTTAATAAAATTCTGGAAATGGATCCAGGGAATGAAGAGGGTAAGTATTTAAAAGATATTGCCTTGAATTTTATTAACCAAAAATACACTGTAAATGTATATATAGGCGAAAAAATGTTGCGCATACCAGAAATTAAAGGAAGGGAAATCGCAATAGGTATTGGTAAGCATTTTATGGAATATATGAACGGTGAAGGTTTTGAAATAATTGAGGAAAAAGAAAATGAGGCTTAAAATCAGTTTAGCATCAAAAAACAGTGATTATCTGATCCCTTATAATTACAACCACGTTCTTTCTGCTATTATTTATCGTAAGATAGCAGACCTTGATTTAGCAGCGAAACTCCATTTTTCAAAGGATTTCAAATTTTTTACATTCTCACAGATTTATGTTCCCCAATTTAAGCTCACAAAAAGAGGTGTTCTTTCCAGGGATGGGAAACTTGAATTTTATGTTTCTTCTCCAAACGACGATTTAATAAAAAGTCTCGTTGAGGGCCATCTTGAGAATTCAGAAGTTAATTTTAAAGGCGATAAACTTCTGGTGGAACAGATTGAGCTATTAAAACAGCCACTATTCAAAGAAAATATGAAAATGAAAACCATGTCACCAGTTATGGCCCGGATAAAGCGAGAAGTTGATGGGAAATTAAAGATATGGGATTTGGGGCCAGGGGATGAGCGGTTTTATGAGAGTGTCCAGAAAAATTTGATAAATAAGTATGTTAAGTTTTATGGTGATTTTGATGGTGATAGATGGGTGAAGATAAGGCCGGATATGGAATCTGCTAAAAGGCGCAGGATTGATATTAAAGGGAATTATCACAGAGGTTTTATGATGAATTTTGAGATTGAGGCAGATCAGAGGCTGGTGGAGTTTGCATATGATTGTGGTTTGGGGGAGAAGAATAGTATGGGTTTTGGGATGGTGATGGCTTTATGACCATGGTAGAAAATCGTGAAAATGTTTTAGAAGAAGAAATTATTGGAGAAAATAATGTTAATGTTCCTGAACTTCAATTTACAGGTAATTGGTTCATTGATGCGGGAATTTTGGGCTTTGTAAATTTAATGGAAAAAATATATGGATGGAATTTGGATGAACTTAAAAACAGGACAAAAGAAAACCCTGAATTAATTTATTATGGATATTTTCCATTTGCTTATGTATCTAACAGTCTTTATCTGAATGATGAAATTCAATATGCGATTGATGAACTTGAAAATAGCTTATCAGAAAGAGAATTCGAGTCTTCTGAAGATATATTTAATTTTGTTTGGGAAAATCATATTTCCAAGATAGCAGAAGATAAATGGAAATTAAATAAAATGAAAAAATTATTGCAAGTACAAGATGCTTATAATAAAAAAGGAGAAGTTAAACCTGATTTTAATGATAAAAATTATCTTGAATTGGTAGATAAGCGAGAAAAACTAATTAATATTTTAATTTCAGAAAATCAAGATGAATTAAAGAAACTTTTAAACAAAAGAGGTAAGATTGAATCATTAAAATATGAGGATATTGAACAACTAGAACAATTAGATTTAGATAATGTCAGTGAAACTTTCACTAGCAACGTAAAGAATCTTAAAGAAAGTAATTTAGAGCTTAAGTTTTATCTTAGTAAAACTTGGAATAATGAAATTGTTGGCAATCCAAGTATTATTGAAGAAAAATCTAAATTTTATAGAATTCCTTTATACAGTGGATTTTATGGTAATTTTGTATTTTTTAACAATTCTTATGGGTACTACAAACAAAAAAACGGATTTTACAATCTTATAAGTTTTAAAGTTGAAGAAGAGGCCATAATGAGCAAAATAGATAAAACAATAAATAAATTTATGGCATCTGAAGACAAGTTTTCTAATATTTCATATACTACTTTCTCAACTGAGATGTTTAGGGAGTCAATGCCTTTTTTATTTGTTTATTTTTTATGTTTTTCTAATGTATTTGAGTATTTTAGAGGAATTGGATATACTTTATTTTATTCAAATGATTTGAACTTCACCTATGAGCTCAATAAACGATTGAAATCTAAAAAATCTAAAATTGATGACTCAAATTCTCTTTTTAGAGTTACATGGCAGGAAATAATTGATCTTGTTATTGAATTTAAGTCTCAATGGAGTCTAGAAAACTTGTATGTGATTAAATACCAGAAGTTAGATAATAGAGCCCAAAATGGTATTGAGTATATAGGCATCCCTAAACTTCAAGCAATGGTAATTATAGATGATCAAATAAGAAAATCTTTAAATAAGAACCTTCAAATAAGAGGAGGCGATAATTCAAAATGGATTTGGTTAATTGAAGAATTCATAAGAAGTAAACCTCTTTTCCCTCATGTTTTAAATCATTTAGTGGAAAGAGTTAAAAACAAAATTAAAAAAGGAAATAAAAAAACATTGCTTTACTCTCTTGCCGTCGATGCTCAAATAAGGACATTAAAAAGAAATTCACAAAAAAGTCTATTTGAACCGAATTTTTTCCAAGAATATGAAGATATAGTTTTTCAGATTAAAGAAAGTAATAAATGGATGAATTTAGCATCTAAAAATACATACAAAGTTTTTTCAAGTGATAATAAAGATAAAATCATTCATAGACTTGTCACAACGATAAAAAAGCAGAATAAACATGCATTTATGAATATTATTTTAAAAGCATTACTTGAGGAAAGAAAAAAGGATCCTAAAACCGTTAAATACATAAATGACTATCTTTTTAATAATATAATTCAAAATGAGACTAATTGGCAAAACTATGCTCTTGCAATAGTTGTTGGTTTGTTATAGGGGGTGTAAAAGTTGGAAAATTTGGAAGTGAAAAAAGAAACTAAAAGATCTTTATCACAGAAAGATCTCTGGAAAATAAAAGAATATACTCATAATGCCTTTAATAAAATCGGATCTGATAATTACCGGCAAAAAATAGTTTATAATCTGCTAAATACGACTAAAACTAGTAATCAATCTGAATTTTTTTCTATTCTTTTGAGAACATTAAATGCTCAAAAATCTGACGAAAATGTTAAAGAGCTATCTGACAAATTACAAGAAATTTACCCTTTAACATCGAAAAACTTTGAAAATGTTGCTTATTCAATTATTATGGGAATAATGGCTGTTAAATCTGATGGAGGCGATTAAAATGGGAAAATATATAGTTATGGATATTGTATTCTATGGAAACTCTTTAAACTACGACCAAGGAAGTGGGAATTACCAAGAGCTTAAAAAAATAACAAAATGGGATGGAAGGCAATATACACTGGTAAGTAGGTATGCTCTGAGATATAGCTTACTTGAAACTGCTAGAAAAGCTAGTTTATGGAGTTTAGCCGAAGAAAAAAATTTAACGGCATCTGGAAGTGGAGATAAAAAGGTTATTCAGCCTGCAGTAGATTTTCTTTTATCAGGTGAGCTTCTTGAATATCCTGAATTTGATTTATTTGGATATCTAATTACAGACCCTCAAAATTTTAGGACTGCTCCTGTAAAAATCGATCATGCGGTTTCAATGACTCCTTTCAATTATGATGCTCTGTTTAATGCAAATCTTGGACTTGCTAACAGGATGAGGAAAAAATTTGGAGATATGAAGCCTAATCCATTCACATCCGAAGAACATGAGACTTTTTATCAATATTCTGTTGTTATAGATATTGAAAATATAGGTGAAACAGAAGTCTACATTAAAAAAGATTCGGAAATTAACTTTAAAAATGAAAAATGGAAAATAGAAGACATTGAAGATGGAGAAAAAATTATTTTTAAGCTTAAAAAGGGTAAAAAGCAGGATGAAATTATCCAAAGTGATAATATCGAAAAATTAGAATTAATAAATCCTAATGATGATTTAACCATAATAAAATATGGATTGAAAAAGAATTCTAATGATTCAGTAGAAAAAAGAATTTATCAGCTCATAAAAACAATATTAAACCTTAAAAGAGGTATAAAAGGAAGAGAAGAAGATCTTACGCCTAAAGTAATGATTTTGGGCATTTATGAAGATAATTTTTATAAAACTTACAAAGATAAAATCACTCTTCTAGATGAGTACGTAGAGGAAGAGTATGACGAAATAGAAGAGTCTAAACTCGAAAATGGTGGAAAAATAGTAAAGGTTAGGCACAAAACAACCAAAAGCAGGAAACCAACTTTTGAAATTAATGGCGTAAACAGTGCCCCTGAATTAATAGATGAAAAAAGAATCTTTGAATGTATAAATCACCTGTTTAGAGATAAAACAAACTCTCAAGAAGAAGCATCAGAAAAAGAGGGAAAAATTACTCATGATGAAGAGTCTATTCAAAAGGAATGTGAAGAAGTAACTGTATTTTACGATCCAAGCATTGAAGTAGAAATAAAAAATAGTAAGGAAAAATAGGTGATTGCCATATGGAAAGAGTAACCTTACTTGAAATATTTCAACCATTTGCACAGTATAGAAATCCTTTCACCTTTTATTATGCTCAATCCTACCCTTTACCTCCAAAATCAACGATAATTGGTATGTTACAGAATATCACCAGAAGATATTATGATGAAGATTTTCATGAGATCAAAATTAGTGTTCACGGAGGTTTTGAGAGCTTTTTCTGGAACTATCAGAGCTTAATTAAAGGTGCTAAAAATGGTATTAACCTTATGAAATATAAAGGGGAAATAAAACTGTGGAATCAAGGATTTCCATTATATGGGAGAGGTATAACTTCTCAAAGATCTCCCGTATTTCAGCAGGAATTGTTTAATGGTCACCTTTACATTTTTCTTAAAGGAAAAGAAGATTTAGTTGAAGAAATTGAAAAATCTTTATTAAATCCAAGTAAAATACCGTATATTGGAAGAAGTGAAGATATAATATTTTTAAGGAGTGTTTATTCTGAAGAAGACTTTTCTTTTTCTGAAAAAATAGCAAAAAAAAATATTTGGTTGACACAACCAGCTTATATTAAACTCAAAAGTAAGAATGATTCGTACCAGGAATTTCCAATTAAAAATGAGAAATTTCCTGTTTATTCTATCCCCCTGAAAGTAACATTCAAAAATGGAGAAGATCCGATTACTAATAAAGCAGAAATTACTAAATCCACTAAAAGAGTGCCAGAATTTGAAACTGTTATATATACTGGATTAGATCAGGTTATTTTTCTTAAAGATGAAGTAAAAGTTGAAAATTACAATATAAAGGATAAAAATTTAACTTTTAAAATACCTGAAGAATTCGGGTGGTTATAATGAATGAATTAATTGAAATTTTAAGAGCCAAATCAGGAGATCAGGAAAATTATTTGCTTAAAGACCACCTAAAAGAAGCTGTAAGAAGAGTTTTAGAACTCAATGAATTTGTAAAAGAAAATAAAGATTCATTTAATTATGATATGGTTGCTAACAATGACATTTTTGAAAAACTCGTGATTGCAGCTATATTACATGATCTTGGTAAAATTGATTATACTTTCCAGAAAAAGGTTTTTAACAGCGATGAAAAAGATAGTGAAGATTGGAAAAAGTTAAAAACTTTTTTAAAGCCACTTAATAATCCTGAAATGAGATATCCAAGGCATGAAATACTTTCGTCGATTTGGAGCACATTTCTATTAGGAAACAACGAATTAGACAAAAAACTGAGGACAGCAATACTTCTCCATCATTATAATGAGTATTTCATTGCAGAAAAAGATCTTATGGAGATAATTTCTAACTATCATAAGGCTACATCTTCTTATCTTAAATTTATCAATGGAAATTCTGGTATTTTACGAAATTTCCTTATGAACTTGTTTAAATATATTAAAGATGAATTTTCTAATTCTGGAATAGCATGTTCAGCAATTAATTCACTAGAAGCAGAAACGAATATTGGGAAAACAAATTTACTCCTTGAAAAGATAAATTCTCGTGAAGATGACATATCTGAATTTGCAGAGTTCTATGATATAGATAATGACAATCCAGATTATGATTTTTTAGTTCTACTTGGTTTCCTTAGAAGATGTGATTATTCTTCAAGTGGTGGAGTTAATATTGAATATAAAGAACTCGAAAATGTTTTTGAAGGATTATCTGATAAAATTGAAGGCAGTATAACTAAAGATAATGAAGAAGCTTACCTCTGGCAAAAAGATGTATTAAAAAATGTTAATACAGACAAATCACTTATCTTTATTGCCCCTACAGGCTCAGGAAAAACAGAATTTGCCATCTTGTGGGCTGAAATGAATAAAAGAAAATTGATTTATACTCTACCTTTGAGAGTCGCACTAAATGATCTTTTTTCACGTTTCCGAAATTCTAAGGATGGTTATTTTAAAGAGGAATTTGTAGACATATTACATTCAACAGCATTTATTGAATATATTAAGGAAGAAAAAGAAGGAAAATATCTAGATATGGATAAAATGATGACTTCAGTGAAAATGATTTCTTCTCCGATTCTCCTTACAACTCCAGATCAAGTATTTTTGACTTCTTTGAATTATTACGGCTCTGATAAAGTAATTTCTGTTTATCCTTTTTCATCCATAGTTATTGATGAAATACAAACATATAATGAGGAAATGGCAGCAATAATCATTAAGACACTTGAAATTATTCACAATCTAAAAGGAAAACTTCTTATAATAACTGCCACATTTCCACCTTACTTTAAAAAGTTCTTTAAAAGCATATTCGGCGAAGATTTGGAAATTATCGATGTTGCAAAGCTTGATAAAAATACTAAAAGCCAAATAAAGAATTTCGATCAGAGAAGGCACAAGATTAAAGTAATTGAAGAATCTCTTTTCAGCAAAAATTCTCAATTAAATGAAGAATCGGAATTAGAAGATTTTATTAAACTTTTTGAAAATAAAAATTTGTTTTTGGTAGTTAATAATGTTAAAAAAGCAATAAATTTGTTTAAATCATTAGAAAAAGGCAATAAAAAAGACAATATATATCTTTTACATTCCAGACTAATTGAGTTGGAAAAAAGTAGACGAATAAGTGAAATAAAAGAGAAGATTAGTAATGGCGAAAAAGTAACTGTTGTAGCAACTCAAATAATCGAAGCATCAGTGAATCTTGATTTTGATGCAATGATAACAGAAATATCAACAGTTGACAGCCAAATACAGAGATGGGGAAGAATACACAGAAATAGAGAAGCAGATTATGATGAAAATATTCCTAATGTTGTCATATTTGCAGGGGCTAAATCTGAAGATGGATCTTTAAAACTCGATAGAGGAACTAGCTTTGTATATGACAGTAAAGTAGTTGAAAAGACGTTTGAAGCCCTTAAAGAATATGAAAATAAGCAGGATTCCTTAAATTATGAAGACGAACGAAAAATGATAAATGAAGTTTTTGAAAGAAAAATAGATGGAATTAAACTTAAAAAGATTTATGAAGATGAAATTGAAAAAACATTAGACTATTTAAATTACTTTACAGTTGAAAAGAAAAGTCAAGCACAAAGACTTTTCAGAGATATCGCGGGCTATAAAGTTGTAATTCCAGGACTCATAGAATTGGAAGAAAATAAGGATAAAACTGTTAAAAATATATTTGCAAAATCTATAAGAGAAAATGCAAAGTCTTGGAAAGAAATAATGGCTAAAATAAAGGAAAATACTGGAGAAGATATAGATATCTGGGAATTAAAGAAAATCCTTTATGAATATTCAGTAAATGTTCCTATCTACTATGAGGATAAAAGCGATTTCTGGAATAGAGATACTCGTGAATTTAGAGGATTTTACATTTGGAATAGAGTTAATGACGAAGAAGTTAACTCAGTGAAAAAATATGGGCTTGATAGTATTTTGAAAAAAGAAAATGATTCGGTTGAAATTCTTTAAATAATTAAAGGTGACATTTTTGAGCAGAATCTGGGGCCTTGAAGAGCTTGTGGCAAAAGGAAAGATTACTAAAAAACACGCCGACAAAATAATGCTGGAATTCATCTATAAATCTGTAAAACTGGAAGAAGAAAAAGGAATTTGCATTTATGATGTCGTTAACGAAGAAAATCTTAATGACTATCTTAAAGGCAATGATAATGAAGAAACTGATTTCTTTGACAATAAAACAAGTGTTTGTAAGAACTGCGGTCATCTAATCAGGCGAAAATTTGACAGTTATTTTTTATGGCAGCATTTCACTCACTATATTTATAACCTGGAGGCGGAAATCATGGTGGACATCATAGAAGCCGAAAAAGAAGAATCTATTGGACCTATGCCTATTGAACAATTCTTCAAAGAATTAGAAGAAGAAGCGAACAGTAAGACGAAAACGGGTATTTGAGGAGAGGTTGATTTTTAAAAACCAGTAGATTAATTTCAAATAAAATTCCAAATCATCTTATGAAAGATATTGATGTACACCAGGTTCAAAGTGCATTTGGCAATGTAACCTTCAACAGGGGAATGGGATATTATGAGAATAAATATGTGTTAATGAGGATTAAAAAAGGAAACAAACTTACTGGAACGGTCATCGGTGCAATGCCTGAACCTTACAGGGTATGGGTTGAAATTACAGATACTATTAACTCCAGATGTAGTTGTCCTGTGGGAGTAATGTGCAAACATGGTGTGGCCCTGATTTTAGAGTGGATTAACCATAAAGATTCCTTTTTAGATGCTGATGATCTGATGGTTTCACTGGAAGCTAAGGATAAAAATGAACTTCTGGATATAATAAACCTGATTTTAGAAGAAGATCCATTTTTAGCATCCAAATTAGGGTTTTCTAAAGAAATAGATGAAGTTAAGGTGAATATGGAGTCTATTTCCACCAGAATTGACTATTCAATGGAGGGATTCATTGATTACTATGCTGTGTCTGGTGTGGTTCATGAGCTGGAGGAAGTGAAAAAAATCGCCGACAACCAGGGGAAAGAGGGAAATTTAAGGGACGCAACTGAAATATACCTTCTGATCATAGAAAAAGGAGCAAAAAATTACGGCAACGTTGATGATTCCAGCGGAGAGTTGGGCAACCTTATCGTGGAATGCGTTGAAGATGCCAGTAACTCGCTCATAGCTTTAGATGAGGAAGATAAACAGGCCCTTGTCCACAGAATAATAAGGATCGTGGAAAAGGAAGATTATGGCCTTGAAACAGAGCAGATGCTCTTTGCTGTGGCAACTCCGCACAACATGCACATCATAGAAGAAGAATTACTCCGCCGGGTTCCGGAGGCAGGGGTTGATAATCACTCCAGGTATCAGAGGAGAAAAATCATCGAACTGGTAAGTTCCCTGTATATGAACCTTAACTTACCTGAAAACTCACTTAAAACTATCCTTAAAGCAGGATTGGAAAATAAAGATGATTACCTGCGGATTGCCAGTTTTCTGGTAGGGGAAGGTAGAAGCCAGGAGGCCTTTGTATATGTGACAGAAGGGCTGCAACTGAAGGAAGAAAGGAATTACTCCCTTGATAAACTGTACTTCGATCTCATGAATCGTTTTTCAGACGAAAAATGGCTGCAGGTAAATGAAAGGGATGCTCTGGAGGTTGCTGTTAATTTATTATCTTATCATCGTGATATTAAAAAATATTCCATGATAAAACGCTTATTTATTAAAATAGAGAAGTATGATGAGCTTTTGCAGGCCATAATAACTAAGTGTGATGATAGTGTGGTAATACCCATACTTTTAAAGGAAGATCGGCTTGATGAGGCTGTAAAGCGTGCATTTTCGTCTCGTTATTTATATTCTGATTTGATAGTGAAAGTGGCTGAGGCTGCAAAGGATAAAGGACAAAATACCGATGCTGTGAATTTAACACTTAAAGCTCTGGAAAAAGGACAATTCAAAATCAATGCAACTTTTGTGGAACTCGTTGATTTTCTGGTGGAAGAATTAGAGGATGAAAAAATTGAGGAAGCTATAAATCTTACAATGAATGTTCCTGCAGCTAAAATATTTGCCACCGCTCTCTTAAAGAGAAGTCAGGAATCTGCTCTTAGATTACTTGAAAGATTACTACCCTATCTGGAGAAAGCAGAGATAAAATTCTATATGGAACGTTTAAATGCAGAATATGTGGTTAAACTCTCTAAACCATAGATATCAGACTGTTAACATTTCCCATATCCACTATGATGATGCCCTGGATATTCTGATGTTACTGAAGGAAATGATAAGCAAGGCTGAATTTGAAAAGTATGTGCACTGGCTTGCTAAGAGCAATAAAGGTAAAAAGAAGCTATTGAAAATGATGGAAGAAAGAGGTTTGATTTAATGAAATTTGAAGCACTCCAGAAAGGACGATTATCGGTTGTTGGCGATATGGCTTTTAAGGCTGCTGAAGAGGCCATATCAGCATTTGAAAGTAGAGAAAATCTATATTCTACCCACAGAAGAACCCAAACTTTTCACATGGTAAAAACCGAATTTTAAAAAAGAAAGTGTTTTCACCGACTGCACAGAATTTATGAAAGATTGGGCTATGGTGGAAGCAACGGAGACCTCGCTGAAGAAGCCGTTCAGGTATTTTAGTCCCTCAAGAATATGAAAATGAGCTTGAAAGATTCATGCGAAGCCATAAATTGAATTACCAGAAAGAAGTGGTTTTTGCATAGATTCTGCTATTATTTCAAAGGATTTTAAAATAAAATCATGCTATTCATGATTGTAATTCTGTAATGCCAAGATACTTATATGGTTAACCATATAAGACTAACCATGACTTACGTAAGTAAAACCAAAACAATCGGCACAAAAATAACATTAGCAGAATATGAAGAAGTACTCGCCCTAATAGAAGCGGGAAGATTCATAAGTGCATCTGATTTTGCGCGAGAAGCTATCCGGGATAAATTAAGGTCAATAAACATAATTAAAATCCGGGATGTGGATTATGATACTGCTAAAAAAGAAGTTTTGGGGTATTACAAAAAATACAAAAAGGCTTATATAGATGTTGTAGCAGAGGACTTAGAATTAGATCTGGAACTTGTAGCTCATATAACAGATGAACTCGTGAAAGAAGGCCGCTTAGGAGAATAATAAATGCCAGAGATTTATACGGGTAGAGAAACTGTTATAAAAGGGGATAGGATAGTTTGTGAGGCTAGAAAGATATCGCAAACTAAAGTGATTGTGAGATCTGGCAGACATAAAGCGCAAAAAGTGGTTTTAAGGGACAATGCAGTGTGTATTATTGTGAAAGAATTAAAATTTTTAAGCGCTTAAATCAGACTATTTTAAGGGGATGAATTCAAAAATTTAGGAAAAAATAACTTCTATAAATATTTACCTTTGAACCTTAATCACCTCTGTTAGGTAAGATCAATTATTTAGGTAAGAAATGTTTATATACCTATAATCACATAAAATAACCTAACACCTTAAAAAGAGGTAAAAACAATGTCCCCTGCTTTAATAAAAAAAGAAGAAATAAAAACAATTGACAATCAGGGAAGATTGGTTATACCCAAAAAATGGTTAAAAGAGCATGTAAAAGACCGAACTGTTAAACTGGAAATTACAGATGGTGAGATAATAATCAAACCCTATGAAGTTAAGGATATAAGCGATTTATTTGATACTGGTATACCTCTCGAAAGTGATGGAAGTGATTGGCATGAAATGAAACGAGAACTTATTCTCAAAGGACTAAAAAAAGAAGGTATTGATTTATGAGAATCATAGACGCTAATGTGATCGTTTATGCTTTTACCACACACAAAAAAACAAATCCTAAAACACTTGAAAAAAAGGAAAATGCTAAAAATATAGTAAAATGCTTAATATCCGGAAAAGAAACTGTTTACATGACATCAATACAAGTAAGCGAAGCAATGAACATTATCGAACGTATAATAAGTCATGATTCATCCATAAGAGTTCAAAAATTCCTTTTAGATAATCCATTCATCAAAATAATTGAAATAACTCATTTAGACATGATAAATGCTCACCAGATCGTAAAACAATACAGACAGAATAAAATAGGGTTTAATGATGCAATAGCATACATAGGTATGATAAAAACAAACTGTACTGAAATATGCACATTTAATAAACATTTTGATGTATTTCCAGACATTAAACGCATAGAAAAATGATATTGAGTTTTGCTCATAAATTTGAGCAATCATTTATAAATAATCACTCACAAAGTTGAGTAACTCTTCATGATAAACTCAATCACATTTTATCCACATAACAGGCAATATATCGGGCATATTCATCAAAATCATCCAGATTATTCTCCAGTATCTGTGAAATCATGGCAGGATCAACCTCTGTGTACATATGCACCAGTATGTTCCT
The DNA here is from genome assembly GCA_039666455.1 of Methanobacterium sp. Classification (NCBI taxonomy): domain Archaea; kingdom Methanobacteriati; phylum Methanobacteriota; class Methanobacteria; order Methanobacteriales; family Methanobacteriaceae; genus Methanobacterium; species Methanobacterium sp. Next base: position 17,873 of record JAVSLW010000013.1, read on the forward strand.
GAGTTTCGCTGCCTCAGAAAATCTCCTGGCAAATTTCTCAGGGATTATCCCCTCTTTTCCAAGCGTAATTATAATGCTTCGATAGTCTTCTGGTTTTTCAAGATTCTCAAAAGAAATTATAACTTCTCCAATATCCAGGGCAGATTCAATGGCCAGTTGAAGATTACTCAATAGCAGATTTCAGGGGGTAATTCTTTACTAATTCTTCTTCGTCTGCAGGTTGTTCCTTTAAAAATTCCACATACCCTTGCATATTCAACTATTTTCCGGGCAATTTTTTCTTTTATTTTCATCTTTTCATTCAGCCGTTTTTTTAATCAGGTTGTCTGCCCATCGCTTATCGTAATATTGACGGTCCAGGTATCGGGATATGATATATTGTTCTAAATCTACCTTCAGATCTTTATTCCGAATAAAAAGTGGATAGTTAGCCTTTATAATTTCAAAATTAAGTGAAAGGGGTGCATCGTTCATTATAACCAGATCCAGACGGTCAATTTTTAATATATCCTCTAAATCAGCTATCAATCTAAGTTTTTTCCTGAACTTCTCTTTTTTATCAAGTGATTCGTCCAGAAAGACCGCCAGATCTACATCGCTAAGCTTACCTGCTCTTTGCAAGGCTACGGATCCAAAGAGGTAGGTCAGTTCAACGTAGTCCTGTTTTTGCAGGAATTCTTTAACTTCCTTCTCATACTTCAAAGAATCACCAATTTACTTTCCTTCTCGCTTAATATTCTTTAAGTTACATATATTAAATTTTTATGGTGATAAATGTCCAATAAGATGAATGATTGAACTATGACCAAAATTGACATCCCGTTATTCCTTTGAAATTACAAACTTACAATAAATCAAGTTCCTCTTTCAATCTAATTTCATCATCCAGATATTCATCAGGGTCATCAAAAACAACCTCTTTGGGGTCAAAATGTTCCGGATCGAATTTTCCTCCAAGCCACTCAAGTGTTTCTTCGTATTCTTCATGATCAGGATTTTTTATGATCTCTAAAAGCTCTTCATATTCCCAAACACCCCCGCTATCCTCAGGTGGAGATGCTCTTTTTCCTTTGATACATATCGGATAATTAACGCCTTTTTCTCTGAGGATTATCTTCTCCAGTTTTATTTTGTGCTCCCACCAATCGCCAAAGTCATAGACGTAACTTGCTCGCGGTTTTTCCATATTAAACCAATCAGATATATTTGTCTCCCACTCCGGAGCTTCTAATTCGACTTTTTTCCCGGTGAATGGATCTGTGACGTAGAATCTATGCAAATGGCCTCCACTCCAGAGCATGGCATTTTGAATGGCCACGTGCAGATCAAAGAAAGTATAGGTTTCAGGGACCTGTATTCTGCGCCAGATGGGTGGTTTGATATCTTTCAGGTCAATTCGGAACTGATAAACATGTTCAAATTTCTTTTTCATATCTAACACCTCTAGAAATCAGGAAAAACATTTATTGAATTGGAAAAAGTACAATTTAAGAACTTTAAATTATATAAATAAGAAAATTAAGGGATTATTTTTTATAAGCCTTCTTTCGAGGTAGAATGGCATAAACTATTATAGAAGGACCTTCTTGAAGCTCAAAAAGAATTCTATATCCTCCTGCTCTTAAACGATAATGGTTTTTAAAGCCTTTTAACTTTTTAATGTCAAGTTCAGGAACAAAACCTTCTTTAAGTTTAATTATTTTATCTTTTATATGGTCATTGTCATTAAGATTTTCCAGTTGTTTCTGAGCCCTTTTCTCTAGAAATACCCTATATTTCATTTAACTCAAGAGTCCCTTGCTTTTTCTTTTTTTGATACGTCTTTATCTCTTCAATTTCATCCGCATCAGGTTCTTCTATTCCTATTAGTCTTGAATCGATTATTCCTTCAATTTTTTCTAGTAGAAATTTAATTTCAGATATCTCTTTATCTATTTCGCTCAATTATCTCACCATTGGAAAATTCAGATAATTTAATATTTTAATGGTTATATCTATTAAATTTTGGGGGAATCATATTCTAAAAAATATGAAAATTTTTCTAATTATATAATTAAAGAAAAGTACATTAAATCAATAAAATTAGAGAAAAATAAGATCTAAGAGGTTTACAAGTCAATATTCTTCCATTAGTTTATCCCACCAGTCAAACTCATCAGGAAACTTCTTATAATTTTTTTCAAACCAGTCACTTAAGTGGGAATCATAAAACCCGCCTTTATTAAACCGTTTTTCAAATTTTTTAAAGCTCATTTTCATTCTAATGGCCAGAATGTAATTACGTGCACCTGCATTATCACCAGGATTTGATTTTAAGAGTTTTCTGAATAAATCCAGAGCATCATCTGTTTTTGAGGATTTCCACAACAAAACAGCCTTATTTAAAATGGTACTGATGATATGCCTGTTTTCCACCCATCCCCACTCCAGTAAGTCTGGCCATTCACCTTTCTTATCAGTTATCAGGTTTATTGCTCTTTTATAGGCTTCATCCAGCAATTTCTCTGCTTCTTTTTGTTTGCCCTCATTCTGTAATATCTTAAAGAGCGTTAAATAGGAGCCAAAAAAGTCAGGGTCTTTTTTAATTAGCTTTTTTAATTCCACTTTTAATTCAGGAATTCCAGGTTCTTCCTGAATTAAATTATGGTAATCATTCACAACTTCCCGTTCCCTGTCTATGTATTCTCCTTCATCCGGACTGGAGTTATTGTAATCAAATAATGTGGTTTGCCCAGGGTCGTATTCATTCTCTTTAATCGTGTCATATTCTCTTCTTTTTCTCCATATTGCAGATTGAATTAATTCATCTTTCAGTAAATCACGCATCGATCCCTTTTTTATTAGATCATCAAGTGATCCATCCTCCACCATGGCCTGGAATGATTCATCTTCCATCATAAGTTCCATCACAGCCTCCAACATCTTATCCTCATCATCCACTGGAACATCCTGCATATCTTTTTTTATTCTGTCTATTAATTTCAAATTAGAAGCTAAGGTCAATTTAATTCCCAGTTTAGAAGCTATAGGTTCAAGGAAAGTGAAAAGTTCTTTTTTCTTAACAATAATTTCAGTGGGTAATGATCCGGTGTTTTCAATGTTTTCCTGCACTTGAATTGAAAAAACACTCACCCACTCTTTCGGGTTCACTACTTCGGTGTTTAAAATGAGTCCAGTGTCTCTTTCGGCCCATAAAATTACGTAGGGAAAGTATGGCCTTTCTTCGGGGCCATCCTGAACAGCCTCATGAAAATAAAAGAAATCAGCTTCCCAGATTCCATGACGCTTCAATTTCTGGAGATCCTCCAAAACATTTTCATCTACGCCACCTACCATCATTTCCTCTTCATCCATTTCAAGGGGTTCTAACCATTCATCTCTCCATTTAAGGCCATTTTCTTTTAAAGGCACCCGAACTAATATTTCAGAAGCTGAAGGGGGAACAAGCATCTCTGGATCATTTTTAAAACGATTACAAACATGAATTGCCTGCTGAAGTGCAATGGTCAGAAACTGTACTTCTTCACTGTTTAAATACCATGGAAGATGGCCCGGCAGATAACTTCTAAACAATGGCCATTCATTCTTCCCCCTGAATTTTAACCCCAGTTTTCTGATTATCTCATAATCACGCTTTTCTATATATTCTCTGTTTTCAAATGAAGCCATGAGACATTTTTGATTAAGAAGCCCAACAGGTTCATCAGGAAGGATTTTTTCTCCAGATAATATTCGTAACAACTCCCCCAATCCTTCACTGCCCAAATACACCCCCAGGGCAAAATGTTCGCCTGATCTTCCCATTATGCAGCAATAACCGATTTCACCAGTGCCCGGGTTTTGAACTCCGAATATATCAGAATCCCACATCCAATCCCATGGTTTTAATTTTTTAAATTCTATTGCTGCAGAATACAGGTCTTTCCATTCGTTAATAGACGGCTGTTTATCCTTCATTTTAATATCATCCCCTAATTTTTTGTTTTAGGTGATCTCACATGAACATTAATGGATTGCATGATTACTCCTTTTTTGAGTCTTTAACTGGCCATACACTTAAAGCCATGTTGATGGTGAATTTATCGAATTCCTTATCAATCAGCATTTCTGCGATTTTAGATTACAATTCAAAATAGCCAGCCCTCTTTATTGATATGGCCACTACGCCGGGCATTAAGGTCTTCTTCTGGTAAAGTTATCATCCAACCAGAAAAACGCTTATTAAAACTATCTGCAATTAATTTCATAATCTGCCACCTGAAGACCATCTCAATTGAGTTACTTAAATCTTTATTTATCTACAATTTTATATTTCTTTGGGATCAATGAAATAATGGTTTAAACTGGTTAATCCCCTGGAGATAGTATTTACTTTAAAAACTAATATTTTAACAGGATAATATGGCAGAGAAACTAAAATTTCAAAGGATTTTAAGACCATAATCTTATGGAAATAAGGAAAAAGTTCAAATTAAAGCCAGGTGACATTATGGGATGGAAATCAACTAAAAACGGTGCAGAAGTTAAATTTCGAAAGAAAGTAACCTTTGAAGACTTCTGCAGAATAGTTGACGGGCCAGAAACTGATGCAGTTGAACTTAAAAAGAAAGTTCAACGTGGAGAAAGATTTAGATTGGGTAACTTACCCATAAACTTGAGCAATCATTTATAAACAATCACTCATAAAGTTGAGTAATTCAGTTTAAAATCTAAACCCATAAATACTCCCGAATTCTAAATAATATTAGAGGTTTAAAATGAGAGAAGAAGTTTCTAACTGGTGGAAGCAGGCGCTGAAGAACCTGGAAAGTGCTTCCAAAAACATTGAGATCAATGAATATTATGTAACTGCTTTTTTATCTCAACAGGCCACTGAAAAGGCACTAAAAGCACTTTATATCCATACAATTAAAGAGTCTCCCGGTCCAACTCATTCACTACTTTTTTGGAAGAAGCGTTAAAATCCCCATTGAATTTTTAAGCGGGCTTCGAAAATTAAGCCCTGATTTCGTTATTACCCGTTACCCTGACGCTGCACATGGTGTTCCTTATGAGCTTTACGACGATGAAATAGCAAAAGAACGGTTAGAAATTGCAAAAAATGTGATAAAATGGGTCCAGAAGGAATTGAAGATATAAAAAACTTTTTATATCTTGTAAAAAAAGAATTTAACCCAGAATTAGTACTTTTATTTGGCAGCAGGGCCAGAAATGAATACCTTAAAGAAAGTGACTATGATTTTATAATTGTAAGCAAAAAATTTGAAGGCATACACTTCCTGGAGAGAATTCAACAACTCCTTGAGTTCTGGGATCTTGATCAGGATGTGGATATACTGCCCTACACTCCAGAAGAATTCGAAAAAAAGAAAAATGAAATTGGAATAGTAAATGAAGCTTTTAAAGAAGGCATAATTATAAAATCTGCTGGATGAGAAGAAAAATTCTAATGGAAAATTATTTGAAAAACTTGAAGCAGCTAAAACTCTTTTTGAAAATGATTATGATTTATGTCCAATTAGGCAAAAAAAGAAGCCGGAATTATTATTGAAGGTGTGGAATTGTTTTTAGAAGAGTGTAAGTCACTAATTTCGCCGTAAAATTTCTGAAATCAGCTTTAACATTTTTCACCACATCCAGATGAACAGGAATCTGATCTGTATCACCTGGAAAGTTACCAAACTACTTAAAGTATTACAAATATAGAAATAGTAAGGTGATACCATGGTAAGTGTTACAAAGAAGTATCAGGTAACGATTCCCAAAGAAGTGAGAGAAGATCTTAATATTCATCAAGGAGACAAAGTGGTTTTTGTAAAAGACAGGGAAGGAAAATGGATTCTCATGACAGTTGAAGAATTAAGGGACAGAATGGTAGAGGCATCAAAGGACATTGAAGAAACTATAACCGAATCAAGAGAAGGTTTCAAAATCTTTGATTTTGATACCCAAACACACAGTATTTGATGGGTTCAAAAGAGGAGTTAAAAAGAGTCTCGAATCATTGGGCAAAGATAAATAATGAATAACTAAACTTTTTTGTTTTTGGTGATTGGATGAAACTGGTTCTTGATACTAATGTTTTTAAAAGCAAAAAATTTTGCGGCTGGCTTCTTACATCAAAAGATGTGAAATATTTACCTGCTTTTGCTTATATGGAATATCTTTATCATAATCTTAAAAAAGGAAATACCGAATCTATGGTAGATGCATTCCTGAAACAGATGAACATATCTATTGTTCCCTTTGGAAAAGATGATGCAGCAGAAGCAGCCCGTGGATCCATTGAAAACCGGGATTTCAAAGATAATGCGAGAGATTATGCTATAGGGGCCACTGCAATCAAATTGAATGCAAAACTGGTTACAAATAATTTAAAACATTTTAAATGGATGAAAAATGTTGTAACGCCTGATGATGTACTTAAAAAGCCTTAAAATTTTCATACTACCATAATTAGGGACCAAGCATGCTTTCAGACTCCGAAAAACAACTTCGAATAATAGGGACCCAGATCAACTATTATTTCATCTGCAAGATGAAACTCTGGCTTTTTTCTCACCATATTCAGATGGAACAGGAATCTGATCTTTTATCCCTTGGAAAATTACTGCATTCAAAAAGCTATAAAGATGAAAAAGAGTATACAATTGATAATTTAATCAGCGTTGATTTTATTAAAAAACAGGATTGTCTGGAGCTTCATGAAGTTAAAAAGAGCAGTAAAATGGAAAGGGCGCATGAATATCAGCTCCTGTATTACATGTGCTATTTAAAAAACAAAAAAGGTATTGAAAACATCAAAGGTATAATTAATTATCCTAAGATGAGAAAGAAAGTAATGGTAAAGTTAGATGAATCTAAAGAAAATGAACTAAATACCATAATTGAAGATATTGGCAATATAATTAATGAAGACGCTCCAAAACCTGAAAGAATGAGAATTTGCAGGAAATGTGCATATTTTGAGTTCTGCTGGGTTTGATTGTTCCAAAAATTTAAATATAAGTTGTTCCAAAAAATGAACATATGTTCCAAAAAATGAACATTCTTTCAAAACCATCTTTAAAAATACTATGCTTCCTTGGGAAAAGATACCGAGAAGAGTATCATACAAGAGAGATTGTAAGAAGGCTTAAAATAGGATTAGGCTCAGCAAGCAGGTATTTAAAAGTATTAGAAGAAGAAGAGCTCGTAATTAAATCTGAAATAGGAAAATTAAGCCTATATAAAGCAAACATGGAAAGTCCACTGCTTAAAGAGCTTAAAATCGTTTTCACATTGCTTGAAATAGATGAAATGATTAAAGATCTTAAAGCTGATTCAGATCAGATAATTTTGTTTGGAAGCTGTGCAGACGGAGAAGATACTGAAGAAAGTGATATAGATTTATTTGTCCTTTCAGATGATGGAAAACAAGTAAATAGAATAATTAATAAGCATCAAAGGATTATTGAAAGAAAAATATCTCCAATAATTGTTAATAATGCAGAATTAAGAACACTACAACAAAAAGATACGCCATTCTATTCTAGAATTAAAAAAGGAAGGGTTTTACATGAAATATCAATTTGAAAGATGTAAAGATAGAGGGAAGATAGTACAAACAGGTATTGATTCTCAACTAGTTGAAAAAGAGCTCGAAGAATCTCGTTATGATCTAGAATCAGCAGAAAAATCCGTAAATGAAGGGAATTATAAATGGACGATTGTTCAAAGCTACTATTCGATGTTTCATGCATTTAGGGGATTACTTTTTAGTAGAGGCTATAGAGAGAAAAGTCATATTTGCCTTAAGTTTGCAATTGAAGCTATTTTTGTTGATAATGGCCTTATAAGTGAAGATATACTTGAAGACTTTGATTTCGCGATGAGAGCAAGAGAAAGGGCAGATTATAGCTACATATATAATGAAAACCTCGCACATGACATGCTTGAATCTACAAAAAAGTTAATTAGCGAAGTAGAGAATCTACTTTAATTTAGAAGAGCTTGAAACATGAAAAAATATAAAATTTGTAAATAAAATCAATTAGATTACTACATAGTCATGTGTTGGTGAGCTAATGAAAAAGAACTACTATTTAATGTCAGATGGACTGCTTAAAAAACGAGAAAATACAGTTTATTTTGTAAATAAAGACGGCAAAAAGCCAATTCCAATCAACAAAATTTATTCTATCTATGCATATGGCTCGTTAACCTTTTCTTCCCAGGCAATGCATCTTCTTGCAAAAGAAGGCGTTCCAGTTCATTTCTTTAACTATTATGGCTATTATGACGGCAGTTTTTACCCGAGAGAAAAGCTATTATCTGGAGATCTGATTATAAAACAGGCAGAACATTATCTGGACCATGGAAAGAGAATTTTCATAGCTAAAAAATTTGTGGAAGGCGCTGCAAAAAATATGGAGAAAGTTCTCAAGTATTATAATCTTGAAAACCAGATAAGCAGCATATTGCTGGATTTAGAAGGTTGCAACATGATAACAGAAGCTATGAATGTTGAAGGCAGGATACGTGCTGATTATTACCAGAAGATGAATGAAATTCTCCCAGAAAGCTTTAATTTCGATAAAAGAGTTAAAAGACCGCCGGAAAATATGATAAATGCGCTTATAAGCTTCGGCAATTCCATGGTTTATTCAACAGTTCTGTCTGAAATTTATAATACTCAGCTTAATCCAACGGTTTCTTATCTTCACGAGCCATCTGAACGTAGATTCTCACTGGCACTGGACTTAAGCGAAATTTTCAAGCCATTTTTAGTAGATCGGCTGATTTTCTATCTTGTAAACAAAAGGATGCTCAGTGAAGATGATTTTGAAAAAGATCTTAATTACTGTCTTTTAAATGACAGTGGAAGGAAGACTTTCATTAAAGAGTATGATGAACGGCTTAAAAAGACCATCAAACACAGGGAACTTAACAGGAAGGTTTCTTATAAGAGACTTATTAGACTTGAGGCATATAAACTTATAAAACATATTTTAGGGTCTAAAGAATATAAACCGTTTGTAATGTGGTGGTAGAACTACAAATCTCAACTTTTCAGTGTTTAGAAGAATTTAATATTATTAACAACAAATTAAATTTAGATATAAAATTATTGCAGGTGGCGAAAATGAAGGTTAAAAGATCTATGAAGGAAATAAAACCGATTCTTTTAGAGATTAAAAAGTTACTTAAGAATATTTATGATGATCGCCTTACAATTATCCTTTATGGCTCTCTTGATAGAGATGAAGCTACAATTGAATCAGATATCGACATTGCGGTTGTTTTAAAGGGTAGAATTGATAAAATCAAAGAAATTGATAAGATACATGATATCATTTATCCACTGACAATAGAATATGGGGAGCTTATATCTGTTAACCCAATGTCTGAAGAAGAAATTAAAGATGTAGAATGGCCTTTATATTACCATATCCAAAATGAAGGGATAACAGTATGAAAGAAAAAATTAAAGCGCTTATTAAAAGAGCTGATGACAGCTTAGAATCTGCAAAGTTACTTGTTAATAACGGATTTAACGACGTTTCTGTTTCAAGATCCTATTATGCTATGTTTTATGCGGCCGAAGCTGTCTTGAAACATTTTCAAAGATGATCTGAATGTACGTGATAATTGTCTATGATATTAAAGTGGAACGGGTCAATAAAGTCAAAGGATTCCTCCGAAAACATCTCTACTGGATTCAAAATTCTGTTTTTGAAGGAGAAGTCACAAAAAGCGAGCTTGAAGAAATAAAAACAGGTTTAATGGATATTATAGAAAAAAACGAGGATTCTGTGATAATATACAGGTTTAGAACTGCAGATGCATTTAACAGGAAGGTTTTAGGTGTTGAAAAAGCACCTATTGATGGTATACTTTGATCTATAAGATTTTATTTTTATTTTAATGTAGTAAGTAATGTTTTTTTGTGTTTAACGCCTAAATAATGGATCGTTTATTATCTGATTTTTTAGCGCCTGATTAAAGTTACTTTAAGTTATTTTATATTTAAATTGCTTTAAAATAAGTTATACATAATTATTTAAACTGTTCCTTATTATTATTCTTACAAATAAATAAAAAAGATATATAAGTCCTTAATTTCCAAAAAAAGTTATGATTCAGAAGTCGTCGATCCATATAAAGGAATTCAGGAATTGGAGGTCGACGATAACAACGTATTTATAGGAGAGAGGAGAAAATGAATCTTAGGAAATAGGGCAAATTTTCGGCCTGTTAAAATCAGACTATTTTAGGATTGAAATAGTGTTTATATACGTATATTAATTTATTAGTGTTTATGTTAAAATCAGACTATTTTAGGATTGAAATAAACTTGATCTTACTATTGTATCTATCTCTTTTAATTGTTAAAATCAGACTATTTTAGGATTGAAATCTATTATCATAATATGTGAACATTTCCTCCTTAAACGTTAAAATCAGACTATTTTAGGATTGAAATCCATTTAAACAAAAAAAATAAAAAATGTTTTTTTTAAGTTAAAATCAGACTATTTTAGGATTGAAATATTGGCGCTGCACTGCAATTGTTAGGTGGGGCGGTGGTTAAAATCAGACTATTTTAGGATTGAAATGAAAACAAATATTGAAGCAAGGGGTGATGAGTTAAGGTTAAAATCAGACTATTTTAGGATTGAAATTTTCCTTATTTTTGCTTCAGGATTATAAAGGATATTGTTAAAATCAGACTATTTTAGGATTGAAATTTCATCGCGAATTCGTTTTCTGTGATTATACAAGTTAAAATCAGACTATTTTAGGATTGAAATCGTGAGATGCAGAAAATAATTAAGAAAAATGCAGTTAAAATCAGACTATTTTAGGATTGAAATCATGGCAAAAAGAACAGGCGAAATATATTATTAATAAGTTAAAATCAGACTATTTTAGGATTGAAATCAATTCCCTGGCCAGAAGACAAAGCTCGTGGAAAACGTTAAAATCAGACTATTTTAGGATTGAAATCAGCTGTGACTGCAATATCAAATTCTTCTTTAACTTGTTAAAATCAGACTATTTTAGGATTGAAATGAATGTAGACCCTACCATAGGATTAAGTAGCAGAGGAGTTAAAATCAGACTATTTTAGGATTGAAATGATTTAGAGAAAGTGTCACTTTCTCCGATACAATCTGTTAAAATCAGACTATTTTAGGATTGAAATCCCTTCCACTCAGCAATTCCATACAGTGCAAGGATAGTTAAAATCAGACTATTTTAGGATTGAAATATTTTTAAGATAGTTTCGTGGATATTTTTTGAGCATGGTTAAAATCAGACTATTTTAGGATTGAAATATATTGGCATTAAAGAGGATTGTAAATACGTTTTTGAGTTAAAATCAGACTATTTTAGGATTGAAATGGCATTTCGTGGATATCTTGTTTGTGAATGCATAATGTTAAAATCAGACTATTTTAGGATTGAAATGTAGTAGTGGATGTATGAAATTACATGCATGTACTAGTTAAAATCAGACTATTTTAGGATTGAAATTACAGAATAAACCATACTGTTTTGTGTCCTACTTGGTTAAAATCAGACTATTTTAGGATTGAAATAAATACCTTCTTTGAAAAAGATCTGATCCCTATCCCGTTAAAATCAGACTATTTTAGGATTGAAATTGTAGAAACAGTGTCATTGTTAAGCAGCATGTGCAGTTAAAATCAGACTATTTTAGGATTGAAATTCCAGTAGTATGGATATGGCCCGTCAACATGTTTTTGTTAAAATCAGACTATTTTAGGATTGAAATACAAATCAAAGAAACTGAAAATTCAATTTTGGGTGGGTTAAAATCAGACTATTTTAGGATTGAAATCATGACATAACAGCATTCAACGACGCTATACGGGTTAAAATCAGACTATTTTAGGATTGAAATTGAGCGGTACTGTTCTTCAGTTAATAACCCTTTGAAGGTTAAAATCAGACTATTTTAGGATTGAAATCTACAATCCCTCTCCAGAATCTACCGAATATGTCCGTTAAAATCAGACTATTTTAGGATTGAAATTTTGTTGTGTAAATGCTGCTCCAACTTCTTTGCTCGTTAAAATCAGACTATTTTAGGATTGAAATATTATCTATTGTTATGTTTGTAACAGTAGCATCACAGTTAAAATCAGACTATTTTAGGATTGAAATTTTGCCAAACTCCTTAGCAACGTTTTTCTCGAATGAGTTAAAATCAGACTATTTTAGGATTGAAATAAGAAATATGGTTCATCAAGTATAAGGGTGAAACAAGTTAAAATCAGACTATTTTAGGATTGAAATCCGTATTCGCCAGAAACAACATAGCCCCACTGAGGTTGTTAAAATCAGACTATTTTAGGATTGAAATTCATTCACAACATCATGCAGATATAAAAATATCATCCGTTAAAATCAGACTATTTTAGGATTGAAATTCATTCACATATCTGGTATATATTGCGCTGCTGTTAAAATCAGACTATTTTAGGATTGAAATTTGTTCCTATGTTTGTAGCTGCGGTGCTGGTGCCTGGTTAAAATCAGACTATTTTAGGATTGAAATGCGACTACTGATGCTGTGCGATGTAGGGTATAGTTAAAATCAGACTATTTTAGGATTGAAATTCTAACATATCTGCATCAAGCCCTGATCCGGCGCCGTTAAAATCAGACTATTTTAGGATTGAAATTAAAACTTGAAGGGTTCACACCTTCTTTTGTTATTACGTTAAAATCAGACTATTTTAGGATTGAAATGACAATCCTAATTTATTTAAAGCGCTGTCTACTCTGTGTTAAAATCAGACTATTTTAGGATTGAAATAAGTTGAAGAAACTAATACAATAGTTAAAGAAGTGAAGTTAAAATCAGACTATTTTAGGATTGAAATCAAAAAAATCAATCTGATAATTACCCAATTCAATCCGTTAAAATCAGACTATTTTAGGATTGAAATAAAAATGAAAATCCCCCTTTTACGAAAAGAAGCGAAAGTTAAAATCAGACTATTTTAGGATTGAAATTGCACGAAGTAGAGTTGAAAACCTCGAAAGCAGCCGTTAAAATCAGACTATTTTAGGATTGAAATTCAATTTCACTACAAATTCACTAAAACCAATAAAAAGTTAAAATCAGACTATTTTAGGATTGAAATGCGACAATATGACTGCAGGAGCATTGGATACGGCGCTGTTAAAATCAGACTATTTTAGGATTGAAATTCATGTCACAGCTTTTTAATGTTAATATGGATCTGGTTAAAATCAGACTATTTTAGGATTGAAATTCGTTAATCAATAATCTTCGGAATGGAGGATTTGAAGTTAAAATCAGACTATTTTAGGATTGAAATTCATGGAGAATCTGGATCAATGTAATCGGAGTAAGAGTTAAAATCAGACTATTTTAGGATTGAAATTCCAAACATCAGGCATTTAGGCAAAAAAGGCGCTATCGTTAAAATCAGACTATTTTAGGATTGAAATGCGATAAGATTAGCAAGGATCGTGATTAATGTAGCGAGTTAAAATCAGACTATTTTAGGATTGAAATCCTAAAACAGGGCCTCTTGCAGAAATTAAAGCAGAGGTTAAAATCAGACTATTTTAGGATTGAAATGAATTCATGCGGAGTGTTGTTACAACCGCAGACGAGAGTTAAAATCAGACTATTTTAGGATTGAAATTCTAATGTCTCAGTGTCATATGAAATAATAGGGGTTAAAATCAGACTATTTTAGGATTGAAATAAAAATTAACTGTTTTAGTATTAAGTTGTGTAGACAGTTAAAATCAGACTATTTTAGGATTGAAATGGTGTGGGTCCTGGTGTTATACTGAATGTACTCTTTTCCCGTTAAAATCAGACTATTTTAGGATTGAAATGCTATACAAGGAACAGGGGTTTTTAACCTAACTGTTAAAATCAGACTATTTTAGGATTGAAATTAGTAAAGAAGGTTTGATTTGTGTTTGCCTTGATTAGTTAAAATCAGACTATTTTAGGATTGAAATTGTAAACAGTGATATCAGTAAGAATCTTGCGCAGAGGTTAAAATCAGACTATTTTAGGATTGAAATTAACATAATACCTCCATTATTTAGTGCATTTTAGTTAAAATCAGACTATTTTAGGATTGAAATGGAAGCGGATAAAATATATAAAACAAGTGTTCTTGAGTTAAAATCAGACTATTTTAGGATTGAAATCCGAATCCCCCGCCTCCAATGAGAACGCTATGTGGGGTTAAAATCAGACTATTTTAGGATTGAAATTAGAGGGGCAACAGAAGAAATCAGAACAGGTATACGGTTAAAATCAGACTATTTTAGGATTGAAATGGTGAAATAACGGGCATGCATCATTTTTGATGTCGGTTAAAATCAGACTATTTTAGGATTGAAATAGGCAATGTATAAGGAACAGTAGTGCACCTGCAATTAGTTAAAATCAGACTATTTTAGGATTGAAATTCGCTAGGTATGATTGGAAGGAGATGGTGGTGTCTTGTTAAAATCAGACTATTTTAGGATTGAAATAAAAGCATGCAAAACATCCAGAGGACTTAAAGGTGAGTTAAAATCAGACTATTTTAGGATTGAAATGTGCGTGTGACATATACATTAACTATGATATATTTGTTAAAATCAGACTATTTTAGGATTGAAATTGTGACTTGCATCTACACAGTTCCCTGCTTTATCTGTTAAAATCAGACTATTTTAGGATTGAAATGTATTTTACCTACACAAAGCCAGTAAAGGTTATATTTGTTAAAATCAGACTATTTTAGGATTGAAATAATTCTTCTTCAAATGATTTAACTGCTGCTACAGGGTTAAAATCAGACTATTTTAGGATTGAAATTTTTAATATCTTTTTCATGTCTATGATATTTGCCTTGTTAAAATCAGACTATTTTAGGATTGAAATTCGGTTGATTATTTGTTTGATCTTTCGGCTAAAGTTAAAATCAGACTATTTTAGGATTGAAATCCATATTTAAGCTGTTGTCTTGTTATCCAATCCAGGGTAGTTAAAATCAGACTATTTTAGGATTGAAATCCCTAACATAATTATGTAATGGCATCGGTTCTATTAAGTTAAAATCAGACTATTTTAGGATTGAAATGGTGGAGGTACACATATATGGCGACTTGGAAGTCCTGTTAAAATCAGACTATTTTAGGATTGAAATTTTGATAGCAATCAGAAGCGCCTTACTGAGTTTAAAGTTAAAATCAGACTATTTTAGGATTGAAATCGCTAAACAGACAGACGCCAGCTTCAAGGGAAAAGTTAAAATCAGACTATTTTAGGATTGAAATTGGTGGGACGGATATGATGTATAGCTCATGCGGGTTAAAATCAGACTATTTTAGGATTGAAATGAGTGAATATGAAGGGATATGTTCTAATTTTAATATGTTAAAATCAGACTATTTTAGGATTGAAATAATGCCCTAACTGCAAAATAGTTGTTAAATCTGCTGGTTAAAATCAGACTATTTTAGGATTGAAATTTCATGGATGCCTTAACTTTTTCAGCGTCTTCTTTAGGTTAAAATCAGACTATTTTAGGATTGAAATGCTGCAAGCTGAAGAACTATTATCAAAACAGCTATCAGGTTAAAATCAGACTATTTTAGGATTGAAATTTGTACATTTTTTTAACCTCCACAAAAAGAATTGTTAAAATCAGACTATTTTAGGATTGAAATGAACCTGAATCATTATCAGATTTGTTTATTAAAGGCGTTAAAATCAGACTATTTTAGGATTGAAATGATTTTCAACACAAACCTTATTTCCGTGCACATGTTAAAATCAGACTATTTTAGGATTGAAATCAGTTCTTTGGCACTGTCTAAAAGTATAGTGATTTTATTATTTTTTTTCTCTTAGTTTTTTAATCTTTTAGATTTAGCTCACATTTTTTTTAATTTTTACACTTTTAATCCAAGTAAAACACGAAGAAGATTTCAGCATGTCAAACAAATAATTATTGGTAATATCACTAAAATGAAGTGATATATCTCGCTAAAGGTCGTAAACGTCAGGAAAAAAGAAAACACGTTCCTTTTTTACAAAAATGGAATAAAATTTATAATGTGTTTCCAGCAATGTTTTGGATATTTGTCGAATATTTCTGCTTTTTTCATCTTAAAAAGCCCTCCAAATTCTATATTTTTAGACCTCGAAAATCACAGATTTTTGGCGGCCCTTGAAGTCCATGATTTCAGGGCTAAAACAAAGCTTTTCAGGTTTCATATGGTTTTTTATTCCTCTTTCTGTTTTTAATATTTTTTGGATGTGTTTTTAGACTGATAGAATAGTGGTTTTTCCAAAAACACCACTAACAGTGTATTCAAAATCGTTACAGTAACTTCAAAAATTGAGGAAAACAAATTCTTATGCGAAAAGTTTAATAGCGTGCAATTTAAAGATACCATACGTAAAAACCCAAGATATATTGTCCTTTGATAGTTATAAAAACTTCGGAAGACATGTATTCATAAAATCACTAACAAAATCGGCAGCGCCCTTTCAACATTCTGTAACTAAGTGGTGAGGATAGATAAGTTTTTAAATAACATATGCTCCTTAGTATATGGTGAAAATTATTTTATATAGGTCATGGTGAACTAATTGCTTGATTCTCTCTATGAAAAGGCATTGAAAAAAAGGAATGAATTGAATAATAAATTGGAAATTGATTTTGAAAAAATTAAATTTGATCCTGGAAAATATTGGGTAGACATGCCTATTGAAGAGCGGAAAACAGATATAATTATTTCTGGTGGGGATGGAAGTCGTAACTGGAAAGAATTCCTGGGTTTTGTTGTTTATGCTATAAATGCAGAATGTTTAATACATAATGGGAAAAATCTTCAAAAAGTAGAATGTTGCGATGTTGATATTATTAATCCATATAAATATGTTAAAAATCGATTAGAAACATATATGAGCATTTATGAGATTAAAAGCAGTTTAAAAGCGTTCAGAGAATTTAATGTTGATTTAATGCTTTTTGATGGTTCACTTTTGGGAAAACTGATAAGGCCATCTCCTATGGAAAATACGCTTCCAGATTGGATAAAAAATGAAATAAGATTAAAATATTTAAAAGAAATTGAAAAAGACTTAGAAAAAAATTTTAAAATACAAGTAGTGTCTCCTAAATTATTTGATTCAATGGAAACATTTGGGGAAAATATAGTTGATTCTATAATTTATCTTGAGAATCTGGAAAACCTCTTAGCTACAAGGTATTTTTTAAAAGAAGCTCAAAAGAGAGAAAAACAGATAATAGGAATATCAAAAACATCAACAAGAACAGATTACCAAACTACATTTGACTCTAATATTCCAGACATGGCAATATTTGATGGATACAGTAAAAAACAAGGATATTCAAAGCCACAATATTTGGAAGTATCCCAAAACATGGTCAAAAGAATTTTTCCTGTTTACAATGATTTTTTTAAAAATTTAACTTTCACAGTTTTTTATGCGAGATTGGATGATTTTAAAAATATTTTGAAGTTTGAATTACCTTATAAAGCAAAAGAAGATGAAATCATTACTTTATTGGAGTCATTAAAAGGTATTTGTACTGAAGGATATCCTTATTTACTAAAAAAAGCGCATGATGATGTTGTACTTCGAAATCGTGATATTGATACTATTTCAAGAATAATGGGATTTAATGATTCGGATTTTAAAGTGGGGAGAGATGGTTTATGGCTAAAATAATTGGAAGATGTATTGGAGAAACTTCACCTGTAGAAGTGAGTTTTATTTCCAAGGAAATGCCTCAAATTGGAGAATATGTATCAATGGAATATGATGGGAAAAAAGTACTGGGAATGATTGAATCTTTAGTCAGGGGAAGCGTTTCTATTAACGATGATATTTATGATCCAAAAACTGTGGAGCGTATTAAGGAGATAGAAGGGGATGATCATTATATTCGTGGAAGTGTTCGAATTTTAGGAGATGTTGAAAAACTGAGAATTCCTAGAACTCCTCCAATGCCTGGAACTGAAATTAAAATTGCGGATCCTCATATTCTTAAAAAGATATTTGAAATTGAAAGTAATGGTCTTAAATTAGGTAATTTAATCAGTCAGGAAGAAGTGGAAGTAGAAGCTGATATAAATAAGATGATTACACGCCATTTAGCGATTTTAGCTATGACTGGGGCTGGAAAGTCTAATACTGTGGCAGTAATCATTAATGGCATTTTAAAAGTAAATGGATGTGTTATAATATTTGATATGCACTCTGAATATGTAAATTCAGAGTTTGAATATGGTGGAGTCAACCCTATTAAAGCCAGAATTAACCCATTATACCTTTCATTTTCAGAAATAAAGCAATTAGCTAACATTCATGAAAAAGCTTATGTTCAGGAAAGATATTTCAGAAAAGCGCATAATCAGGCTAGAAAAGTTATTGAAAATGGAACAAATCAAGATTATTTTACTATTATAAATCAAATACTTGAAAAATGGATAGAAAGTGATGAACCTCAATATAAAACATATTCTAAATCTATTTTTGATGTGTTAAATAAAATAGATGACTTAAAAAATAAATATAATAGCATTTTAGATTTAAATTCACCAGATATTCTGGATAAAATAAAATTAGATTCTGCAAATGTCATTGATTTAGGTTCTGTTGATGAAAAAGCAGCAGAAACAATAGTAAGTCATGTTTTACGAAATGCTTTAAATAAAAGGAAAAATTACATTAGAAAAGAAGAAAAAGATATCCTTAGTTACCCAGTATTTTTCGTACTTGAAGAAGCACATATTTTAGCTCCTAAAAGTAGACCTGCACGTTCTAAATACTGGATAAGTAGAATTGCAAGGGAAGGACGTAAATTTGGTGTTGGTTTATGTCTTGTAAGTCAAAGTCCCAAATCATTAGACCCGGATTCGCTTTCTCAAGCAAATAACATGATTATTTTAAGGCTGGTTGAGCCACAAGACCAGAGGCATGTTCAAACAGCCAGTGAAAGCCTGAGCGATGATCTTGTAAAACAGTTACCTTCATTAAATGTAGGAGAGGCTATAGTATTAGGGCTTATGACCAAAATTCCTACATTAGTTAAAATTGATGAATTTAGAGGTAAACTTTCTGGAGGAGATTTAAACATAGTTGCAGAGTGGAATAAAAGCGTGGAGGAAGAAAATAAGATTCTGCAGGAGCAAGAAGATGAATTAGATGAACTGGAGGAAGAATATTAATGCGCTTTGCCCATATAGCTGATACACACCTGGGTTACAGACAATATGGTCTTTTTGAAAGAGAAATAGACTTTTATCATCATTACAATCGGTTAATCGATAAAATCATTGAAGAAAGACCTGACTTTGTTATCCATTCTGGTGATCTTTTTGAAACCTCAAGACCTCCAACAAAAGCACTTCTAACAGCCCAGGAAAGTTTTTTAAAATTCAAGGAAGAGAAAATCCCTGTTTATGCAATTGCAGGTAACCATGATATTGTAATGAGAAAGAATGCTCTTCCCCCTCAGGTTTTATACAAAAAATTTGGTTTAAAATTAATTGGATCAAAAAATCCTTATTATAACCATGATGGTATTTTTATAGGAGGATCACCTTACAGATCCAAATACCATTCTAAATCTCTCTTAAAAAGTATTAAAGCCATTGAAAATGAATCTAAAAACTATAAAAACAGAATTTTAGTCTTACATCAAGCTATAGATAAATATTTACCCTTTGAATATGAAATGAAGATAGGTGACCTACCAGATTCATTTAATTATTATGCTTTAGGCCACCTTCATGCCAGAATATTAGAAGATTTTGGAGAAGGTAAATTAGCTTATCCCGGATGCCCTGAAATCTGGAGAATGGATGAACTTGGAAACTACAAGAAAAGGGGCAAGGGATTTAACCTTGTTGACATGGAAGAAGATATTCCTGCAGTTGAAGAGGTTAACGTCAAAATATCACGTAAAATTCTTCAAAGAAGGATTCAATATTCTAATTTTGATGATGAAATCAAACAATTAAGAGAGTTAATCCTTAAAATAGATAAAAAGCCTATTGTAGAATTAATAATTGAAGGAAAATCCTATAATCGATCTTTAGTACATGAAAATTTAAATAAACTCTTTAGAGATATTACTTTACAGATACGTCCAAAATATAAGTCTGAAACGGCCTTTGAACCTTCAATTATTGAAACAGAAACATTAAATATCCAGGATCTAATGATAGAAATGTTAAATGAATACGACAAAGAAGTCTCTGATTTTGCTGTTGCTTTATTTGAAAGACTTTCATCAGGTCATAATGAGGAAGCGGCAGTGATAACCAGGAAATTCTATGAGGAATTCCAGTGATTATTAAAACAGTTGTGCTTGAAAATTTTAAATCTCATTTAAATACAGGAATTGATTTTAATACAGGAATTTCTATAATTATGGGAGATAATGGAGCAGGAAAATCCAGTATTCTTGAATCAATTAGTTTTGCGCTTTTTAAAGAATATGCCAGTAAAAAAATGGATAAACTCATAAATAATGAAAAAAATCAGATGAAGGTCACTATAGAATTCATTGCTAATGGCAGGACATACAAAGTCGTTCGAAAAAGAAAAAGAAATTCCAGTCCAGAATCTATGCTTTATGTTGAAGATAATGGTCGATTTTCAGTAATAGAAAAAGGAGATTCAGCAGTAAGTAATGAAGTTGAAAAAATTATTGATCTGGATAAAAATCTATTTTTAAATGCTGTATATGTAAGACAGGGTGAAATTGCTAATCTGGTTACCAAAAATCCTGCAGAAAAAAAAGAGATGATGGGAAGACTTTTAGGTGTTCAAAACCTTGAAAATTCCTGGAAAAACATGAAATTTGTAATTGATGATTATAGAAAGCAGGAAATTCGAATTAATGGCAAACTCGAAAATTTAGGAAATGCTGAAGAAGATTTAAAGAAAAAAGAAAATAAAATGGATGAATTAACTTCAAGAATTTTGGATATGGAATCAAAATTAGGTAAAACCGAAGAAAAACTGGGTAAATTAAAAACAGTTAAAGAATTTTTTGATAAAAAGGAATTAATGTTCAATAAAGTAAAGCAGGATATTGAACATGGGGACCTAACACTCAATAGACTTAAGAAACTTGAAGAAAAGCTGTCTAACCAACTTATCGATATAGAAAAAAAAGAGGCACAAATAGAAAAAATAAAACCTGAAATAGGTAAAATCAGTGTCTTAGAAAACCTTAAGGATAAAATTTTAAATTTAAGGGAATTAGAAAATGAAAAGGTACATATAGAAAAATCTCTTAAAAAAATTGAATTTTTTAAAAATATTATAGCTCAAAATAAAGATTTTTATGATAATTTTATAGCTTTAGAACTTCAAATAAATGAATTAAGTAATTCAAGGAAAGAATTTGAGGGTAGTGACGTATTAAAAAATAGGATTGAACGTGATATCAAAGATATTTCTGTAAAGATAGAAGAATTAGAAAATACCATTTATAGCAAGCTTAAAGTATATGGAGAACTTCTTGAAGAAGAAATAGATTCCATAGATGAACTGGAATCATATCTGCAAACAAAAAAAGTAGACATTGAAACTAACCTTAAACAGAATTTGAATCAAATTAATGAATTTAATTCAAAAATTTCAGATCTTAAAGGGCAGAATAAAGAAATAAATAAAGCAATTGAGGAATTAGAAAACGCTGAAGATACATGTCCTGTATGTGAATCTGACCTGGATGAAAATAGAAGGGAAGAGTTACTGAATAAATACAAAATACAGATTGAGGATAATAACAACGAAATATCTTCTTATAATGAGAATTTAAAGATATGGAAGTCTGAAAGAGAATTTTTAGAGAAAAGGAAGATTGAAGTTGATAAAATTAATATTGACATTCTTAAAAAGGATTCAAGAGATCTAAAAAGGAATAAAATCGAAATTGATGAAAGGAAGCTTCAATTAATTGAAGTAGAAAAATCAGTTGAAAGTTTAATGGACATTGATTTGAAATTGAATGAAAAAATTGCTTTAAAAGAAGAATTAAAGGATAAGTATCAAAAATATCTTGGAGCTCAAAATTCCTTAAATGCAATGGAAAACCCTGAAGAGCTTTTAGAATCTTTTAATCAAATTGAAGATAAGATTGGGGCTTTAAAATCTGAAATTAATAAACTTTGCATGGAAATCAATGTTAAAGAGGATCAGGTAAAGACCGAACTTGATGATCTACGAGAAATTAAGGAAACACTGGATAGATTAAGTGGTGAGGTGAAGGCTAAAGAGAGTATTTTAAAGAATTTAAATGATACTGAAGTTGAAATAGTAACTGTTTCCAGGGAAATAGAAAATCAAAAAGAGGAAATTATTCAAATAGGCTATGAAAGCAAAAAGCACAAACAGGCTGGGGATGACCTGAATAAATGCCAGAATGAATTAGAGAATATGCAAAAAGAGATTGGTAGTCTCAAAGGTCAATTAAAGACTACTGGTGAGAGAATAGGTGAGCTTAAAAAAGAAATTAAGATTTATCTAAATGATAAGAAAGAGTTAGAGAAAATTGGTAGATTTATTGAACTATTAAATGAAATAAGAAAATTATACGGAAAGGATGGACTTCAAAAGGATCTTAGAAATAAATCAAGACCATTAATAGAAAGGAACACCCTCGATTTCTTTAACAAGTTTAATTTTGAGTATTCAGATATGAAACTGGATGAAAATTACGATGCGACTTTATTTGGCCCTTCTGGTGAAAATACACTGGATATGATTAGCGGTGGAGAAATTATAGCAGTTGCAATTGCTTTAAGACTTGGAATTGCTAAAACCCTGGTTAAAGGTAACTTAGAATTGATGATACTTGACGAACCTACAGTTCATCTTGACTCTTACCGCAGACATGAATTAATAGATGTGATTAAAAAGCTTTCAGTCATACCTCAAATGATAATTGTTACTCATGATGCAGGTTTAGAAGAAGCTGCCCATAATATTCTAAGAATTAAAAAAGAAAATGGCATATCTGCAATAGAAGACTGAGATATTTTATTTTTTTTAGTTAAGAACTTATTTTTCTATACTTTTCATAAAAATTTTTCTAAATTTTGGATTTTTTATCATGGATTATGCCTCTGCTAAATTAAAATGAGTTTGTATAATCGGTAAATTAATGTCATTCATAGCTTCAGCTAAAAGAGGTTTTTCTACTTCTTTTTGCCTTACAGGTACTATAAATGAAGCTTTAACTTTAATTGAATCTTCAGTTACCTGAATATTCATATCCCACTTAATGAGATTTTTCAATGAAAATTTACTTACATTTAGAAATTTAGATGCATCTAATATTTCTAAAGCAACAGGCACATAATTTTTATCAAAATCTACAATTATATTGCCTTCTATTTCAAGAGATTCCTTATATTCATAATCATCTATCACATGAAGATACAAAACATCATTTTGTACGTCGTAATCTTTATCCATTTTAAATGAATCTTTTTTATTCATTATTTACGCACCCTTACTTTTTCATTTTGTTCATATGTGGTTACTACTCTTATAACTTTTTCGGGAGAATTAACAATTGCAATCACAATAATTAAATCATACCCATCTTTTGCTGGATGAACATAATACATCCTAAATTTATTTAAATCTTGTTTTAATATCCCCTGGGGTTTCTGATTAATCAATGAATCAATAATCCAGCTTTCAGCTAACTCCCGATCATACATCTTTTCAAGTGCATGATATGTGAAAATAATCTGCTTTTTTGAAGTAGCAGCTAAAGTTGGCGGTACATTTTCTAAATCAATATCATTCATCACTTGTTATTGGAATGTAAGTAATATAAAGATACCTATTTATTATGTGTAATGTGTGTATTAAATTTTTTGAAAAATAGAAAAAAATGAAAATTCAACTTTTTTCTGTCTTTTTACTTCTTCCTGCAATCGATACAAAAACACCTGCAAAACAGAGCACTGTAAATACTCCAAATGTTATCTGTATACTTAAAACCAACGCAGGATAATTTTCAGGTGCTATAACCACTCTTCCAATAAAAAGTGAAAATATCAGTATGGCTATACCCATGCTCAATGTCTGTCCAATTAGCCTCATGGTGCTTACTGTTGCAGATGCTATTCCTGTAAATCCTCTCTCAACTGATCCCATTATGGCATTGGTGTTTGGAGACGAAAAGAGCCCAAAGCCAGCTCCCAGAATCACAAGACCCACTGTAATTAACATAATATCTGTACTGTTGTTTAAAAAGCTGAAAATGAAAAGACCAAATGCTGTAAGTGCCATTCCAACTGTAGCAATAATTCCTGGCTCGTATATATCTGAAAGTTTTCCAGCTACAGGAGCTAAAACAGCCATGACAGCTGGCTGTGCTATGAGAATAAAACCTGCACTTTGAGCATCAAAGCCTTTTATATGCTGTAAATAAAGGCTCAGTAAAAATACCACTGCAAATGTTGCCATGTAATTTATTAATGCAGCCAGGCTTGAAAACCCAAAAGTTCTGTTTCTAAAGAGTTTCATATCAAAAACAGGAGCTTTAACTTTTAATTCAAGTAAAACAAATGCTATAAGACCTATGATACCGATTATTATCATTATAATTCCAGATATTTTTGGAAGCTCTGAAAATCCGAGCATGAAGGTCAGTAAAGCTATACTGTAAAGCACTGTTCCTGGAAGGTCGAATTTCTCCCCCTTACACGCTACCCATTCTCCCTTTAATTTCCAGAGTGTGAGAGTTATAACCAGGATTCCAAGGATCACAGTTAAGTAAAAAAGGCTTCTCCAGCCTAAATGTTGTGTTAAAATTCCTCCAAGTGCCGGCCCTAATGATAACCCCACATAAACAGCCCCAATTATGAAACCTATCATTTTTCCACGCTCATGCGGTAGATAAGCTGAAGTTACAATGGCAAGACCTGTGACAAATATCATTGCAGACCCAATACCCTGAATAACTCTGAACGCTATAAGTGAAGTGGCAGAGAAGGATATTGCAGATAAAAAAGAACCAATGGTAAAAATAATCATTCCATAGATGAAAATCTTTTTCATACCATAAATATCGACAATTCGCCCAAATGGAACTGCAAATATGGCTGATACCAGCAGAAAGGATGCGGGTATCCAGCTTAGTAGTACTGCATCTGCTATAAACTCATTTCCTATAGCTGGAAGTGCTATATTTATGGCAGATGACATAAAAGGTGTTAAAAATGATGAAATAATCACTATAACCAGTGCGGGAGTTTTATAGCTGCTGTAGTTTTCCATGAATTTCACCAGATATAATAAATTAAATTATACACGCTCATTTTTTGTATGAAAACATAAATATATTCTGATATGATTTTTAAGAGATTAGCTATTATTGATAAATTCAGAGGGTAACATGTAAATGTAATAATAACTTAATAATAAGTATGACTATGTTAATGGAGTTTTTGGCTAACTGGTTTTTGAATATATTTTATATATCTATGATATCCATACCTTTAATTTTGATATTTAAGTCATTTAAAATTGTTTTAGATAATTTAATTCAATAGGGAAAAATTTGTTTAAAAACTAATTCTACCAATTACATAAGCTATCGCTGGGAAAAAAATGAGATAAGATATTCCAGCTAAAAAATGAGCTTTAAAAGAGTTGTCAGCATCATTTTCCTTACCCCATCTGGAAATTACATATTCAAATTCCTGGGGAGATTGAACTACCATGACCTGTAGAGGTCAATGGATTCCTAATCCACCAACTGATTGTTGGTTTTACCAAAGGCAATCCCCGTAGTTCCTACGGTTAGAAAAAACCTTGAATGACGTTGTTTGTCA
The DNA here is from genome assembly GCA_039666455.1 of Methanobacterium sp. NCBI lineage: Archaea > Methanobacteriati > Methanobacteriota > Methanobacteria > Methanobacteriales > Methanobacteriaceae > Methanobacterium > Methanobacterium sp. The sequence continues at coordinate 43,778 of JAVSLW010000013.1, forward strand.
TTCAAGGTTTTCATATTATATGCAGCATTAACATCTCTATCATGATTACAACCACAATCAGGACAGATCCATCTGCGAATATTCAAATCCCAAACTTCTGTAACATATCCACAATTACTGCAAGTTTTAGAAGTGTATTTTTCATTAACAACTCTAAAATGTTTATCATACCAATCAGACTTATATTCTAATTGCCGTTTGAACTCAAACCAGTGTTGATCTGCTGTAGTTCTTGCTAAATACTTATTTTTCAATCCCAATTGGCTGTTCACATTTCCAACATAGATTTTATCAAATTCTTGTACTATTCGTGTTGTTGTTTTATGTAGAAAATCATTTATTATATTCTTTTTCTTCCAGTATAATTGGTTAAGCTTGGTTTTCGCTTTCAGCCAATTACACCCATCTTTAACTCTTTTGCTTATGATTTGATTATATCTCCTTATCTTATTATCAACCTCTTTTAAATATATTTTACCTGTTTTAAAACCATTACTAAATGTTGCTAAATCCTTCAATCCAAGATCAATACCCACTGCTTGATTAG
>JAVSLW010000014.1 GCA_039666455.1 Methanobacterium sp.
CTCCTTTCCAAGAAATCCATAAATAAAAGAAATAGTTATAATATCTTTGTTTCCACATGACTATCTTTGGGTCAATCCTTTTTTAAAGGATTGAAAGAGTAGTTATAATATCTTTGTTTCCACATGACTATCTTTGGGTCAATCCTTTTTTTAAAGGATTGAAAGAGTAGTTATAATATCTTTGTTTCCGCCTGACCACCGGTTAGCTCGTTTAATTTCCTATCAAAGCTTCCCTGCAGGCCTCCAGGTACTTCAACCACAGCTATCCATGATCCGTCTGCTTGCCATTCTTCCCTTTTTGTTTTTCCAAATTCTGAGATTACTGAGTATACCTTTCCAGTGTAATCTCCAGGTATCTTAATTGCCATATCCACCTTTTCAAATCTTATGGGTATTTTAACACGAATGGCTTTAAGAACAGCATTTACCTGTTCATCAACACTTTTAAATGGATCAATTTTAACTTTAACCTCTTCCATGGCTATTTCTATTCTTCTTGCTGGGTGAGGGAGTTTTGTCTGTGGATTTATGGCTTCTCTTGTTATTTTTGCAATGATCTTTTTTCTTTTCTCTTCCTGCATATCTCTTCGCTGTTTGGCAGTTAACTGAACCTGACCTTTTTTAATAATTATGGCTGCAGCTTCAAGAGGGTCTGTACTCCCAAAAGCTTTCATCATAGCTTCTTCAGATGCTTTATCCCCCTTTCTTGCATCCTTAAATATTTCCTCAACAGCTAATATTTTATCCACTTCTATTTCTTTACCTCTTTTAAAATCGGAAGCAAGGTCTGGATCTACAAGAATTTCAAAGTGTTCTCCATGATATTCCAAACGTGCTATAACTGAATCTTCAAGAGTAACCATTTTTACTCCTCTTCTGCTTCCTCCTTAGGTTTTCGTAAAAGAAGTTCCTCTACATATTCATCAATTTCATCCTGGGTTAATTTTTTGAACATTCTGGTTTCAAGTTCTATCACTGCGATTTCAACACTTTCAGCACTGGTCTTACCTTCTGTAGCTTCATAAACAGCATCTAAGGCCAGGTCAATGGCTTCATTTAGTGACATATCTTCTCTGTATTTTTTTTCAAATTCTTCCATTGCAATCTGTCTTCCTGCACCTATTGCTGTTGCCTTGTATTCAATTAAAGCACCGCTGGGGTCAGTTTCAAACAGCCTGCACCCACTATCATATACTCCTCCAATGATCAAAGCTGAACCAAAAGGCCTTACACCACCGTGCTGAGTATACATCTGTTTCATGTCACATATTTTTTTGGCTAAACTATCCACTCTTATTGGTTCATTGTAGGTAATTCTATTTATCTGGGATTCTATTCTTGCTCTGTCGATCAGAGCCCTTGCATCAGCTACAAGTCCAGAGGTGGCTGCACCAATATGTTCATCTATCTGGAATATTTTTTCAATTGATTGGGGTTCAACAAGCTTGCTTGTTGGTCTTTTATCCACAACAAGAACAATACCTTCACGAGATTTAACCCCTAATGAAGTTGTACCTCTTTTAACAGCTTCTCTTGCATATTCAACCTGAAAAAGTCTTCCATCTGGGCTAAATACAGTTATAGCCCTATCATATCCTGCTCCTGGCATTGGTTGCATTATATATACCTCTCTTTTTTTTTCAATATATGAATCTAATTTTTTATTTCAGTTTAAATAAAGTTTATTAATTAAAACTATTTAATTAAATGGAATTTCAATAAAATCTTAGAACTCCTGTTACATGAATTAAAAAATTCAAACTATTTATTTATGTTGGTTTTCTATTTTAATAAAGTTTTTTATCGCTGATTTAATTGTTCCTGAAATACCAAGTGTATGAAATACCACAGATTTTCCCCTAAATTTTGATATAAGTGATAGGGCAGCTCTTACCGAGTTAACTTCATTTCTGCTGCACTGAATAATCCCTTTAATCACATTATTATCTGTTGACTCTATTTTCCAGACTTTCATAATCCATAAATCAAATTTACTTGTTTTACATTCTCCGTGAATGTTTAGTGATGTTACCCATACCAGAGATATCACATCGTCCCTATTTAAAGGAATTTCTGAAATTGCTTCAAATGATATGTATCTCTTCTTGTTTCTAAGCGTAGGAGGTAATATTTTGAGCTTATTCATAATCTCTCCTTTTCAATAATATTTACCCCTTTTACCACTGTATTTATTTTGTTTCTTTCTATAATATTAACCGGGTTTTTTGATAGAGAGTCTTCAGCTTCTTCAACTATCATTCCAAAACAGCGTGCAAGTGCAATTATGTCTCTGGGGGTCCGAAGATCGTATATTGAGTATGCATTGCTGGATATTATGATTGGAAACCCAAATTTACGATGCATTTTAATGATCTGTCCAAATTGACTTAGTAACCTGGCCCTTAATGAAAGTCTGGTTTTAATCAGTGGAGCTATACTTAATTCAATTGCAACTTCGTTTTCTGAAGCTTTTTTGGCATGGACATGATTTATTCCACTGTCTCTACGGTTTTTATAGGGATGTGCCAGTATATCCACCCTTGGATCTTCACATGCTGCTCTATTTATCTTTAAATTTCCGCCATTAACTATTAAAACGTCTTCTTTATCTTTAAATTTCTGGACTTTCTTTTTTAAATCTTCTGGATTTCCAGCATAAATTTCAACACCACTCCAGATTTTAAAATCACCATCAAATTTTTTAATTTCAGCAGATTTTTTATGACTATAGTTTTTAGAAGACTGGATAATTGCAACGCCGTTGTATCCAAGCCTGCGTGCTTCTAAGGCTAAGCTGGAGTCTCCATGAACATGGAAGTCAAAAAACATTTGTTATTCACCGAAAATTTCCCTTGCAAGTTCCATGGCTTTTTCTTTTTTAGCAGGATAGGCTGCTATTTTTATCTTAACATGTACAGCATCGCCATGTTCAACAATCTTTAAATCTCCAAGATATGCTCTTTGCTTGTCAAATCTAAGAAATAAATTTCCTTTCTCATCCATTTTACTGTTCAATTCATTTATAACTCTTTTTTTAGTGGAGGAATCCAGTTTCTGCAATAGTTTTATAAATTCTTTAGTTTCACGTTTTCTTTCTATTTTATCGTGCAGTATTAAAACAGGGTTTTTAAAATAACCTTCAACAGTTTCTTTTTGAGGATGAGATTTTGGAAAGAGAGTCCTGATTGCCTCCCTAACCTTTTCCTCGTTTTCTGTTCCATAAACAAACACACGGTATGAAATGTTATGGATCATGGAAATTTTACCTTTTTAAAAAAGAATTTAAGGCTTATCTTGCCTTTTCAGCACCTATTCCTTTTCCTCGAAGTCCACGGGTCTTTTTACCTTCACTGGTTAAACCACGGAATGCTCTTCCTTTATGCTGATTTTCACAGATCCAGTTAATGTTCTTATCGTTTTTAATTGAAGGGTTATTTGGATCAACCAGTATAACTTCAAAGAACTTGAATTTACCGTCTTCCCATACCCAGTATGAGTTTAAAATTTCTAAGTTAGGGTACTTTCGTGCTACTCTTTCTTCAGCAATTCTTTTAAGGGATTTTACAGGAGTTATCTTGTTTACACCCATTCTTTTGGGTTTTCTCCCGGCTGTAAATCGTGTTTTACGTCTTCCACCACGTCTAACTCTTGTTCTTACAACAACGTATCCTTTCTTAGCTTTATATCCCAGGGATCTTGCCCTGTCAATTCGTGTAGGTCTTTCTATCCTGCAAATAACACTTTCCCTTCTCCAAACAGGAGCTCTTTCCTGCATGAGTTCCTTGACGAAGGAATCGTCAGGATTTTTCCATGCGTCTCTTATATATTTATACAAAAAAACACCTCTTTTGTTCAGCTTTCGCCACATCCATGAGACTTTGTCTCAAAAAAAATTATTTTTCGCCAAATTGGCAATAATCATTATAAGTTTATGTCCATATAAAAAGGTTTTGTATATTAATCATAAATCTGCTGAATTTTTAATGGATTCAATAATGATCTTTGAATCTTATCTCAAACCTGGTTCCTCTGGATGTATCCAGATTAACTTCAGCCCCGATTTGATCAGATAAGCTGTATACTAACTTTAAACCCAGAGAATCTGCATTTTCATAGTTCAATCCTTCTGGAATTCCTGTTCCATCATCACTTACTATTAACCTGTATTCATGGTCTTTTAAGTGGAATTCAACTGTTAGATGTCCTTTTCTACCTTCTGAAAACCCGTGCTTCAGACTGTTGGAGACAAGCTCATTAAGGATTAATCCTAAAGGAATGGCTGTATCTACATCTAAAAGTGCATTATCCACATCAACATTGAGCTTTATTTGATTGGAATTAGTGGTATAACTTTTAAAGAGGTTAAAAACTATGTCTTGAGTATAATTTCCAAAATTAATTTTTTTCAGATCGCCTGACTGATATAAACGTTGATGGATAAGTGCCATGGATTTTGCACGGTTTTGACTTTCTCTAAAAATATTTAAAGCATTTTCATCCTTTATATATTTTGACTGAAGCTTGAGGAGACTTTGTATGATCATTAAATTATTTTTAACCCTGTGATGTATCTCCTTCATCATAAGGTCTTTTTCCTCTAAGGACTTTTTTAATTCTTTTTCCACATTTTTACGCTTATTTATGTCTTGAATTATGATTAGTTTCCCCTGAAATAAATTATTATCATATATTGGCGTGATCTGAACCTGAATCCAGCGGTTTAAGGGATCACCTAAATAGATTTCTGATTCATGTTGCAGTGATTCATAAGCCTCTTCAAGCTTGGAAAACTTGCTAAAAACCTCCCCTGAATGTTTACCAATATCCCGATCTGTTATCCCAATTAAACCTGCAGCTGAATTTACTTCAATCAATTTATTTTTAGCATCAAAAATCATAAAGCCGTTAACCATATTTTTAAAGAGTAGATTATATGCTAATGGAAGAATATCAAGAAAATAGAGCCTGAAAATACCTATAACAAGCAGTATTCCAGATATGGAAAAGGCAAATGGAGTAATATCCAGTCCTGGAATTTTAATAATATTAGCAGTATAAAGAGAACTAAAAATCAGAGGTATTAAACCGCTTAATAAAATAACGTAAATCTGTGCCCGGTATTTTTGGGAATAGTTTACAAGCATTTTAATTAAAATAAAAATCCCTGTTAATACAACTGCGAAACTGTACAATATATTTATCCAGAAAACAGGACCATGCTCGTAAATCAGAAATGATCCAGGTACACTTGAAGCTGGGGTAATGCTTGGCCATAAAAGCCAGTGCCACTCGTTTGTAAGTGCCATAGTTAAAACCATTAATGGTATCAAAAAAAGCAGCCCCAAATAGGATTTTTTGAGATATTTATCGTATTTAACATATTTTAATACGAAAACAAGCCAGAGAGGAGCGGCAGTAGTAACTCCAATATAGCTAATTTTTATCCAGAAAACTTTTGCCTCCATTTCCACACTGAAAAATTCCATTGCAGATCCAAAGCACCAGAAAAATACAGAAGCCATTAAGAGTATGAAACAGGTGTGTAAACTGGATGAACGCTTATTATAACTGTAAATAGCTAAAATAAGTATTATAAAAATATTTAACATTAATACTGCACCGTAGGATGAATACTGAAGACTCATGATTTTCCCTCGGATTTTTTGATTAATTTGATTAACTAAATTTTGGAATACAAATATATTCAAAAATATTCAAAAATAAGATCGAACTTTTTAAATTTTTTGTGTACAGTTTCATCAGGCCATTTATTTAAGTTAAAATTAAAGAAATAAAGAAATCATTAAAGAATCTTTATAAATTCAGTTTATTAACTGGTTAACTTATAAAGAATTCTCATTGCTTTTATAAATGGCGGATTTCCAGATGTTAAAAGAACCACTCTTAAAACATCCACTATTTCATCCTTTGTTATCCCAAATTCGTTTATAGCACTTTGCATTTGCTTTTCCATGGCACGATCATCTGAGGCTCCTGCAGTGATTCCAAGAGCAATTAGTTTCTGTGTTCTGTAGTCTAAGACTTTTCCAGTATATGCTGCCTCATTTAATTCTACAACTGCTTTATAAATGTCTGGATAGTCTTTTTTAACGTGTACCATTCCTTTACCATAGAATACATCCTCTTTCATTCCTGAATTCCTCCTTAATTGAATTTATCTCCTGTTTTATGCAAAACGTTACCCTGTGTAACGCTGTACTATTATATGAATTTAATAATATACATAATTATTCATATAATTCATATACTCTGATCATTAGAATAAGGCCATATCTCTATTTTACTGGAAAAAAAACATATGAAACATGAGAAATTTAAGCTTTTAAATTATACAGGCCCTACATCTTCTCGCCCTTCTCTCATACCTTTTCCTGCTTCTTTAAGCATGGCATCAGGTTTGAACATCATCTTAACCAGATTTCTGGCGTGATCACGTGCCCTGTTTTCTGCTAACCACTTCAGATCTTTTGCATCCTTTCCCTCATCTTCATGGACAAAAACCTCAAGAATATGGGTGTTTGTCATAAGTTGAGCTTGAATAAGGCCTGTCGAAGCTTCATGGGCGCAAACTTTGTCTTTTTCTTCGCCTCCAGGCATTCCAAGAGCCATTACAATTTCACACCCTTCTTCTTCTATTAATTTTTTAGATGCTACTGGAAGATCCTTTATTCCGGGAACAGTACGTCTTATAAATTTAATATTTCCAACATGCTGCTTAATTTCATCTATTGCATGCGCGCCCATATCCACTCTGGCAAAGGTAGTATCACAGATTCCTACTTTCATTCTATCACCTACTTGCAGCTAAGTTTATCTTTAAAATGATCCTTTAATTTCCTTCTTGCTTCTCCTATGGTTAAAGGATATGGTTTTTCAAAGGGCATTTCATCCTCTTTTTGCAGTATCTCCATAAGATGAGCAATCCTTGGAAGTCTTAAGTTAGCATCCCTTATTGTTTTAACATCCCCAAATACTTCCTGAGGGCTTCCTTTTTTTATAATCGTTCCATTACTAATTATATAAACATGATAAGCATAAAGAGGCACCAGATCTACGTCATGAGTTGATATAATAATGGTCATCCCTTCTTTATTTAATTCGTAGAGTATTCTAAGGATCTGTGATGCACCCTTTGGATCAAGACCTGAAGTAGGCTCGTCGAGCACCATGATCCTGGGATTCATGGCCAGTATACCCGCAATGGCCACTCTCTTCTTTTGACCCCCGCTTAAATGGTGAGGTGCTTTATTTTTAAATTTTTCCATCCCAACACGCTTAAGAGATTCGTCAACTCTCCTTTCAACTTCATCTTTAGATAAACCCATGTTCATAGGCCCAAAGGCCACATCTTCAACTACTGTGGGTGCAAAAAGCTGATCGTCAGGATTTTGAAACACTATTCCCACATTCTGCCTCACTTTCATAAGGTTATTTTTATCGTATTTAATTTCCTCGCCATTTACAATGATGCTTCCAGAAGTGGGTCTTAAAATGCCATTAAAATGTAAAAAAAGTGTGGATTTACCTGCACCATTTGGACCTAAAAGTGCAATGATTTTTCCATCAGCTGCTTTAAAATTAACTTTTTTCAAGGCTTCAGTGCCGTCAGGATAATGATAAGTAATGTCTTTTGTTTCTATTATATTCATGAATTCACCTTGATAATAAATAGTATAATGGGATCTATTTATTAGTTCAAAGTTTCATTTTTCTATTATATAAAGTCTAATTGTTAACATTTGATTATAGAGCCGAAAGTGGAAAACAAAGATAGTTCATATAATTTTTAAGCCCCATGTTAAATAAGTGCCTAACAAAAGGAGTGATTCAAATAATAGCAGTAATATTATATTTTTAACGCCCATGTTCTCATGAGTTTTAAATGAGTTAATAGAACCATCATAACACCTTGACTCCATTGCAATATATGCCTGCTCTCCTTTTAGCCAGGTTCTAATAAAAAGATTGCTTGATAACATCCCCAGTGCTTTATAAGTGTTTTTTATGTTATTGTAGCCCATTCGTGTTTTCTGTGAGTTGTACATATTTCCTGCCTCTTCTAAAAATAGAAATATGTAGCGGTACATGAGCATCGCAATTTCAATTACTATTTTGGGTACCTTCAAACCTTCAAACATGAAGAACATTTCATTCATCGGTGTTGTAAGTGTTAAAAATGCAAGACAGGTAAATCCCCCCATAATTCTACTAAAAATTAGTAATCCAAGGTTAAAACCGTCTTCAGTTACTGCAAGATTGAATATTCCAACTTCTAAAAGCGGTGCACCAATTCCAAAGAAGATTGACATAAAGATGAATGTTAAAAATCCAAAGAAGAAGGGAATGCTTAGAAATTTTAGATAAAAGTTCCATGGAATTTTAGCTTTAAAAATAATCAAAAATGACATTGAAAAAGTTATAAATAGAGGAATAACCGGTGATGTGGCTATTAAGCTCACCATCATTGTTAAAATTGCAAATAAAACCTTAAAATATGTATTCACATTTTTAAGGCTGTTGGAATGAGCATAGCTATCTAATGTGTTTTCAAACATCACGTCACCAGTTTCTGCATGTTTTATTTAGCGTTGGACACATTTCTTTCTGTTTCATCCATCTTTTTCTTCTCTTTTGCCTGGCCATTATAATATCCAAGGACGTAGCCTATTATAATCCCGCCAATAGCTGCCTGCAATGAAAACAGGAGACTTGCTATCTCCCCACTTGGTGGTTCCCAGATAGAACTGAACCATGGTTTATAGCCGGTTTCCTCTATAATTTCACTGGCTGCGCCATCTGCACCACCAAAGTAACCTTCATCTTCTCCAAGACCACTATAGATGACAAGGGGGGAAATTGCAATTAATGCAACCAGGCAAAGTAAAATAACTGGTTTTTTATCCACCATTTAAACCACCGCCTTTGTTTTTAGCCCTATTACTTTTAAATTCTCTAAAATATCAGGCCTTAATTTCATCAGATAATCGAATATTACAACTGTTAGCAGGCCTTCTGCTATTGCAAGTGGTACCTGGGTGTAAGCAAATACTGTCATGAATGTTACGATTGATTCTCCAAATGTAGGTATTGGAAATGCCAGAGATAGCTGTACTGCAGTAACAACATATGTCAGGAGGCCGCCGATAAACACTGCCAAAAATACTCCAATTGATGTAGATACTCCTGCTTTTGCAGCTCCTTTATAAATTATCCATGCTGCAAAAGGTCCTACAATACCCATAGAGAAAATATTAGCACCTAATGTAGTTATCCCCCCATGTGCAAGGAGTAAAGACTGGAAAAGCAGAACAATTGTACCTAAAACACATGTTACTGCCGGTCCAAATAGTACAGCACCCAGACCAGTACCTGTAGGGTGAGAACAACTCCCTGTAACTGAGGGAAGCTTTAAAGATGATAAAACGAATATAAATGCACCTGATACTGCCAGTAATGGTTTTAGTTCAGGGTTTTTGTCTGTAATCTTTTTAATTTGAATTATGCCATATGCAACTACTGGTAATGCTACCATGTACCAGAATAAGCACCATTCAAGAGGTAAAAATCCTTCCATAATATGCATGTTCAAATCTCCTTTACTTTTTATAAAGTATACTTGAATGATTTTTATATATAAATATTTCCACGGAAACCAGGGACAAACCATTTAAGTAAATTAGACCAGATTAATTCCATGGAAGTGAAAAATAACATTATTCTGGCACTGGACGTTTTAAACATGGAAGAAGCACTGAGCATCGTTGATAATGTTCATAAATACATAAATACAATTAAAATTGGATATCCTCTTGTTTTAAGCCAGGGACCAGAGTCAATAATGGTTATTGAAGAAAATTTTGACTCTAAAATAATAGCAGATTTTAAAGTTGCAGATATTCCAGAAACTAATAAAAAAATAGCAGATCTCACATTTGAAGCAGGGGCAGATGCTTTAATTGTTCACGGGTTTGCAGGTGAAGACAGTGTCAAAGCATGCATGGAATCAGCTGAAATCTATGGCAAGGAACTATTTCTTTTAACTGAAATGTCTCATCCTGGAGCTTCAATGTTTATCCAGCAGCATAGCGAAGAAATTGCTGAAATGGGAGTTAAAATGGGTATAACTAATTATGTTGGTCCTTCAACCAGATTAGATCGGCTCCAAAAGATTAGAAGCATTATAGGAAATGAATCCTTCCTCATTTCTCCAGGAGTAGGTACTCAAGGAGGAGATCCAAAAGAAACCCTTAAATTTGCAGATGCATTAATTGTTGGAAGGTCTATTTACCTATCAGAAGATCCTGAAGAAGCTGTTAAAGGTATCATTAATGGAATAAGATCTTAAAACTATCTTTAAGCCGTCGAACACTATGTGTTCGGGCCAACCAAAATCAGAGATTTTGATTGATTTAGAATCTGTAAGTTCCAATAATACTGTAAATTCGGCTATAGATCGAATCAAATTTCAAGCCAGCAAATTCATAAGCTAATTCAAAGATTAAAAACAGTACTAAACTTTGAATTGCCATAAAGTGAACACCATAAACCTGAAAACCTGGATAAAAACTGTTAATAGCTCCAAAAAGTGCTAAAACAAGAATTGCTGTTTTAAGAGCAAATCTGTATTTAAAAAATATCTCTAAGATCTTGCCTTTTTCATAAATCCTTTTGTTATCATTCCCGATTTCGTCGATATATGATGCAATAGCACATACTGCCAGCGTCCCTATTCCAACTGCGGGAAAGCCATGTAAAAATGCAATTAATAGAAATATAACTGCTGTAACTGCATGATTGATACAGTTTATTTTTTTTGCAATAAAAGTTCCAGTAAAGACTCCGAAAAAAATATAGGCAGCATCCAGGTTGAATGTTACCAGATAGCCCATGAACACCCCGCATAAAATTCCAGCAAGTATTCCAAGAAGCTTATTATTCTTTTTATCATGCATATCATCAGATATTTTCATGAAAAAACCCGATAATGGGTAAAGTAAAATTTCTAACAAATTATCTCTCCTCAAATAATATTTGAATTCGTATTATATATTTTTTTAAACTGGTTTAATATCCTATTCAATTATTTCCCCTACTTAAAAAACATTAATTGTAGGGATAATTATATACTTTAAAGGTGAAACAAATGGAAATAGAGATAGAAGTGGTGGGAAAAGGTAAAGCTCTTGGGAAATTAGACAGAAGAAACCCTGAAACTGCAGGAAAAATTTATGAAAGTTTACCTTTCAAGGGAAATGTAAATATATACTTTGAGGAAGTATATTTTGTTATACCTCTAAATTTAGAATATGAAAATCCTTCTGGAAAATCTATATGTGGTGATATATCTTACTGGCCGCCTGGAAATGCCTTCTGTATTTTTTATGGCGATTCGCAACCGGCATCAGACGTAAATCACATTGGTAAAATAACTGAAAACTTAGACGTCATAAAAGAAGCTCGAGATGGAGATAAAATAATAATCAGAAAAAAGTAAATCCTGAGTCTTTAATGGAGATTATTCAACTATCAGTTTAAAAAGCATGTCTTTAAAACTTCTTTAAAATTTGAATTACTTCATCCTCTGTAACATCTGACCATTTCATATAAGCATCTGCAACTGCAAAGGCCCATCCACTTCTTAGATTTGCACAGTACACAGCTTCAACATTTGGGACAATATGTTTTACAGCTTCCAGGTGCCCTGTTGGAACTGCTACAATTATTTCATCAGCACCAGAATTTTTAAGAGCTTCTACAGCTACGAGCATGGTGAAACCTGATGCAATTCCATCATCTACCAAAATGACAGATCTCCTCTCCACCTGAACTGGAGATTTAACCTTTCGAAATTCCATAACACGCTTTTTGACTTTGTCCAGTGTTTTTTGAATACCTTTTTCAATTTCATTTTCACTAAGCCCTGTTCTGGAAACTATATTTCGATTTATACGTACTGTACCATCAAAAGCTACTGCACCATAACCTGCTTCCCTGTTCCATGGAAGGGTGATCTTGCTTACAACTGCCACATCCAGGGGGATTTGCAAATTTTTAGCTGCGGCAGCTCCTACAGGTACTCCTCCAGCTGGAATTGCAAAAACAACTGCATCAGAATTTTTGTATTGTTCAAGCATTTTGGATAGAACTTCTCCTGCATGTTCACGATCATGGAAAACTCCTGCCTGATTTCTAAGCTCTGGTAGGTCGAAAAAATTATCATAGGTCGATACCATTAAATACACACCTCCACGTTCATTTAAATCATTTAAATGAATATGAAAATAATGAATAAAAGCTGTTAAAATGAAATTACATGCATTTAAGATATTTGTCTGAATATATTATGTAAATTATTTGAAAATGAAAAGGGAGTTAAGAAGCATAATTTATAGATATAACTCCCTGACCTCCAGAAGTACTTTGATCTACAACAACATTCCCTTCTTTAACCAGTTTTACAGATAAAGTTCCAGCATTTCTGGTTTTCTTTAGAGCAATTGTAATAGCACCTGGATTTGGACCTAAATCATATTCAACATTTCCATTTCCATTTATAATCTGAGTTTTACCATTATATGTTAATGTACCGCTCCATAAAGTGTCTGAATTAATCTGAACTACTGTATTTGAATTACTTTGTATATTTGAATTATTTTGAGGAGGGGAAATGCTTGACTTTGAATTATTATTGCTTGTGCATCCAGACGCAAAGACTACTAAAAGTAGAATGGGTACCGCTAAAATTGCAATTTTTTTCATTTAAATATTCTCCTTTTTAATTAAATATAAAACTGGAAATAGCGCTTTTTCAATTAGTTATCTACTTTTTTTTATTTGCATACCATCAAATGTTTTAAACAAATTTTTTAATAATATATTGTTTTTAAATCATAAATATTCATCGATTCGAATTTTTTTAAAAATAAAATGAAAAAAAGAGAGATGCAAGGCTTTAATGGCTTCGAATAAAATCTTAAGCTCAAAAAATATAAATAATACAAAATAGGTTAAATCTACAATCTATTACACAGCAACATGTTTCCAACCCCGACGTTTTCTGCTTCAACTTCCCGTATTATAGTCACCATTGCTTCTACTGGTAACCCCATAATTTCACTTGCACTTTCTGCAAAAGATTTTACAAGCTGTTCTTTCTGCTGTTTAGTTAATTTAGGTCCGTCTATTGTAATTACAGGCATAATTTATCTCCTTTAATTCTTAATTCACATAAACTAATTAAATCACTCGTTATTTAAGTTGTTAATGTTATTTTTTAATATTTTGACTATAAATACTTATAAGGAATTTATTCTTTCTCTGTATCTTTCAAGTTCTTCTTTTACATCATCTTTAGACATTAATGAAGGTCCAAATATCCCGAATGAAGGTAAAACTTCTAAACCTGCAAGTTCAAGCGTAGTGTGAGTTATATATTTGAATAATTCATCAATATCTCCATGAGGTCCATTTTTAGAATAAGCTTCTTTTACTGCACCGGTTGTAAATGAAAGCATGGCTTTTTTGCCTTTAAGTAATCCATATTCATAATATTTTTCTTTAGAGCTATCAAATGCAAATCCATTTGCAAATACTCTGTCAATCCAGCCTTTCATAATCGCTGGAGATGAAGTCCACCATACAGGAAACTGGAATATCAAAAGATCTGCCCATTCCACCTTTTTCATTTCATCCCTTACATCCTCTGTAAATGATCCTGTTCCAGAGGCATTAAGCTGTTCTACAGTTGGATTAAAAAATGATTCATCTTTTCTTTGTGTAAAATCCTGTTTATCCATGGTAGCTTTAAAATGCATTCCATAAAGATCTGATATTTTAACTTCATGCTCATTATCCCGCAATGTTTTAGCTGCAAGGTCTTTCATTATGCCATTTAGGGAATTTAGCTCTGGATGAGCAAAAATAATCAATACATTCATATCATCACCTCAAAATTTTGTTTTTTGTGGCGCTCAAACGCTGCTAAAATCTTTCAAAATTCATTGAACTTCGGGCTCGAAAAATTTCATTTATCGACAATTCGAAGATATGTATTATTTTATTAACTTTATATATTAATATATCTAAAATTTAAATTCTTTTTAATTAACTGAAAAACTAATTCATTGAAATATTTAAGTTGAAAATTTAGTTAACGGTTCCTTTTAATAATATTAAATCTATAATTAATATTGCAAAAATTCAGAACTAATAATTTCAAAGAGTGTTTTTAAAAGTATAAGACATAGTGGAGTGAGTTAATGAGTAAAATAGCAGTTATACTTGCAGATATGTTTGAAGATGTGGAGTATACCAGACCTTCAAAAGCTTTTAGGGAAAATGGACATGAACTAAATATTGTAGGGCTTAAAGAGGGAGAAACAGTGAAAGGTAAACAGGGGACCGTATCAGAGAAGATTGAAAAATCAGTAAAAAATGTATCAGTAAATGATTTCGATGCTCTTTTCATACCTGGTGGATACTCTCCAGATAAATTGAGAGCAGATGATGATGCGGTGCAGTTTACAAGAAAATTCGTTGAAAATGGTAAACCCGTATTTGCAATCTGCCATGGCCCACAGCTTTTAATTACAGCCCAGGTTATTAAGGGACGTAAAATTACAGGATGGAAATCAATAATTCAGGATATTAAAAATGCGGGGGCTATTTTTGTAGATAGAGAAGTTGTTGAGGATGGTAATTTAGTTACAAGTCGAAATCCGGGCGATATTCCTGCTTTTATTAAGGCATCACTTAAAAAATTAGAAAAATAGGATAAATATATAAATTTAGATCATTTCAACTTAAAATCAAGTATTAATCTCACCATAGCCTGTTCTTGATTTATATCAACACCAACAGGAGGACCTTCATCCATATACATATCAGCTAATACAAAATCGTCAGATATTTTTTTACCATCAACTCCCACAGTCTTTAGGCTGAAAATCTCCCCTTCAGATTCTTCAAAGAAATCTCTGACTTTTATTGCATCACCACCAGCAATCCTTATCATTATCATAAGATGTTTGTCTGTTGAAAAATGAAAATCTCTGATGAAATCTTCTGGAATTATTAAATCACCAATTTTACCTTCTATTTCACGGCTGAATGTTACAGGCTCTAAAATTTCTGTCAAATTAATCACCTCATTTAGTCAAGTAGAATTAGTTAATTTAAATAGATTCTATTTATTCTCTTATTTAAAAGGATTTAAATTACCTAAAAATTATTTTAGCACCTCCATTTGCAGGTGTTGTATGGCTTCTTTTAAGTTACAGCCTGCAGCATGATCAGTGCTCCCCCAATATTTCCCAAAAATTCCATTAGAAGTCTCTCTGGTCATAGATGGCAGAGATTTCATTTAAACACCAGAAGAAGTATGTACTTCCTCCGTATTAAATTTACTGGTTTAGTTATAGGTTAAATCATATACAGATAAAAAATAAACTTGTACCCTTCTACAACCCCCAAATTTGGAGGGAGCTAATATTTTTTATTCAAAAAAAGAGGGCATACCACTTGAAAATTGAAAAACGTACCCCTCACCAGCAACTTTACAGTTCCAATCCTTTGTAAAATTCTACTACAATAATATTAAATACCATAAATATACTATTATTTAATTGAAAGGAACTGTGAAATTTTAATCACCTTAACTTTAATGAATAATTTAATATTCACGTTTAGAGGTGGTAAAATGTTAAAAAATGCTGGAATTGAAAATTATCCCGGTAAAATAAGGGATTTAAACCGTCGAATATTACATGCTGCTTTAAACTCAAGTGATTTAAAAAATTTTTTAGATGAGATCGTTGAAATAGGTGCTGAAAGTACAGAAGCAAAATCCTGTAGTATATATCTATTAGAAGAATCTGAAAACAGAAATGGAAAAATATTAAGGTTATATTCCTCTTCAGGAGATATGGATAAAATTCTAAAGGATGAGGAAACAAGATACTATATCCCCAAAAGAAGCCCGTTTACAAAAAAGGGTGAAGGTAAAAGAAAGATAATAGCTTATCTAAGGAGATACTTCCTTGAAAAATGCAATTACAGTACTGAAAAACTTGAAATTTATGAACAAGACCTGTTAAAAGAGAGAAAGACATTAATAGATTTACTATGGGAAAATGAAAAGTCTTTAATTAATATAGCTAAAAAAATGGGGGACGATTTAATAGATTTGATAGAAAAGGGAGAATTACCAATGGGAATAACTGCATATAATGTGAAATCTAAAGAGTTCATACCCCCATTACAAGGAGCAGAAATATGTGAACATCCAGAATGGATGGGAAGCTACTGGGGTATCCATGAAATCTGCACGACCCTTGTTCAGGTCCCTTTGTTAAAACAGCGCGATGGAGAAATAGTGGGCTTAATAAAAATCAAGAATCATAAAATAGGCGATTCTCACTGTTTTACAGACAAACATAAAGAAATTCTAAGTATTCTTGCAGATAGTATAATTATTGCAATCCAGCAGATTATATACAAATCTGATACCTACAAAAAACTTTATGGGACCGAAATTCTAAAAAAAATAAATGAATTAAAGATTGAAAACCCTCCACTCAACAGAGAAATTCAAAAACCATTAAAAGAATTCTACAGTAAGCTTGAAATAGAAATTGAAGATATTGGAGGGATTGACAGAATTTATAATAAAGTGACAAGGTTGGTAAGCGACATTGCGCAGGCCTTAAATTTATATGCCGTCCTTGATATTATAGACAGTATTGGACCGGCGTTTGAGCCACTTTTAGGAACAGATGTTCAATATAGAGAACATTTCATACACCAGTTTAATGTATTTTTGCTTGGATACTATCTGATCAATAAAAAAAGCCCTCTTCGTAAAAAGCTTATAAAACATTTACAAACCATAAATCCAGATTATAATTTAGAAGATGTTTTAAAAGTCTGGTTTATTACAGCAATGTTTCATGATTTCAACTATTCTGTTGAAAAAATGGAAGGCTGGTTAAAAAATTATTTTTTAAGGGTGGCAGTTCCATCCAGATTTCATATTAGCTGGGCAGATATATTCACCCACTATGAAATTGAAAAAATAAACTTAATTGAGTTAATTTACTCTAATTCAGATAAATCAAAGGAGGAAATTGCAAAAATCATTAAGGATACCTTTATAGAAGAACATGACCATGGAATTATGTGCGGATTGATGCTGATGGACATTTTAGAGGTAGAGGATGCGTTGCTTAAAGAAGCATGTTGTGCGATTGCCTTGCATACAAAAACAGTTTATTCTAAGCTTGAGAAGCTTAAAATTGATAATTTTCCATTTGCATTTTTATTAGTGTTCTGTGATAATGCTCAGGAGTGGGGGCGCCCTGTTATGATGAATTTAATTCCGCATTTAGACGTTAAATTAGAAGGTATTATTACAGATGAAGATAAAGTCGATATAAAACTTAGATACCATAAGCTTACATCTGAGCAGAAGAGAATAATTGAAACAAATATATCTCCTTTAACAAAATACTGGTATTCAAAACCTTCACTTAAATTTAGCATTAAACTCTATGAAAGTATTAATAAAGAACCTTTTAGACATTATATCTTTCCCTATGAATAATCTAAAACTTAATTTTTTTCCTGCATTAACCGCATCAGTCCCTCATTAAACCCTATGAATAAGCCAAATAACTTAATTTCATATATATTAAGCCAGTTAGAAGCTAATATATGTATTTTTACAGATTAAGGTGAATAAATGAAAATTTTCAAAAAGAAAGGAGAACTTACCAGATTCCAGATTCTGGCAGAGATTGCTAAAACCCAGCCTCACCTGAGGCAAAAAGACATAGCAAAAAAGCTTGGAATAAGTATTCAGGCAGTTTCTGAAAATATTAAAAGCTTAACTGATGACGGTTTTGTAGAAATAAGAGGAGACACCATCAGATACCATATAACCAAAAGAGGTATTGAAAAACTTAAAAAAGAAGCTGTTGACCTTAGAAAGTATGCAGATGAAGTTTCTGAAATAATGAATACTTATAAATCTATATGGCCTGCAATAGCTGAAGACGATTTAAAGGAAGGAGAAAAAGTATGGCTGAAAATGGAAAACGGAACACTCTATGCCACAAAACATAAAACGCCTGCAAGTGCTGAAGTGCTTCAAAACGCACAAAAAGGTGAAGATGTCGCTTTAACCAATTTAGAAGGTACCATAGAACTTAAAGCAGGTGATGTAACCATTATTAGACTCCCCCCTATAAATAAGGGCGGTTCAAGGGTCAGTGATCTGGATAAAATTAATAAAATATATAAAAGAGGATTTGACCGTGTTGGTGTCATGGGAACCATTTCCAGGGCAGTTGCAGATAAATTAATGATTTCTCCTGATTTTGAGTTTGCCACGCCCTATGCCACTGTAGCTGCTTCAAAAAAAGGTTTAAAAGTACTTGTTTTTGCTGTTGGTAAGATGACAAACAGTATTACAAGGAAACTGGATGAAGAAGGAATTCACTACATTATAAAAGACGTTGAAAAATGATTATGGAGAATTTTTGATTTACATCTCTCTATTATCTATAATTTGGGGGTTTTTCAAAATTTTATAAAAATTTTAATCCATCATGGTTAAGTTTTGCAACTATTGCATCTTCAATGCTTGTGTCCTCTCTTTTAGAAATAGCAAAGGCAGTATTTCCAAGCATAGCCATGGATGCTCCCATTGTTTCATCTTCAAGTATCTCAACTGTCTCTTTAACTTCAGTACTCATAAGTTCGGTGTTTTCAGCAAATTTTCTGGATAATTCCATGAATTTTCGTGGTTTGGGATCTTTAATAAGTTCTTGTAGCAAATTTCTTCCTATTTTATTGATTTTCTTTTTATAACGTGGGTCTTCAATTATATCTGCGGTGTTAATTTCTCCAAATGTTTTAAAGATAACAAAAAGTTCTTCTGATTCATCTACTAATAATTTATCAGTTATTCCAATTCCTGGAGCCCCTTCTTTAAGTCTTAAAACCATTCCACCCGATATTTCCCCTATAACATCTCCTAAACCGCTTTTCATTTCGACCTCAGCAATGTGGGCAATTTGAGCCGCCCTGTTAAATGTTAAAGGCAGATTAAGTAAATTCGAAAGTCCAAATGCTGTTCCAAGGGCAAAAGCAGCAGATGTTCCAAAGCCAGCGCCAGCAGGTACCTGAACCTCATGTTTTATGAGTATTTTTTTATCATCCAAATTAAAACCCCTTTTAATAATTTCGATGGTTTTTTCTGTGATTGTAGCATTTACAGGGTCATTTTTGCCATTAATCTTAATCTGTATCCCCTTTCCATCACTTATTTTTGTTCTGGTTAGGACTCCTTTATCCATAACAACTCCAGCACCTCTGGAACCTTTTTTAAGGGGGTCCTTGTTATCTATTATTTCAAAAAAGCCAGTAAGATGGGAAGGAACAAATACAGAACAATTCATATTAACACCTGTTTAGCATTCAACTTATCAGCATATTTAATTATATCCTTTGATAATAAAAGGATCAGTCAATAAATAAATTCAGGTTTTAAATTAGTCTAATTAAACATTTTAAATTACTGGAGGGAATTTTATAAATAAAAGGATAGACCTTCACATGCACAGCATATTCAGCGACGGTGAGCTTTTACCTTCTGAAATTGCAAGAAGAGCCAGCGTACTGAACCACGAGGCAATTGCAATTACTGATCACGTGGATGCATCAAATATTGATTGTGTTAGACGAATACGGAAAGTAATACTGGACATAAAAAACAACTGGGATATAGAAGTGATTCCTGGAGCTGAAATCACCCATGCACCTGTAGAAATAATAGGAAAACTTGTAAGTAAGGCTCGAAAGCTTGGAGCAGAAATCATCGTTGTTCACGGCGAAACCCTGGTTGAACCAGTGATTGAGGGGACCAACATGGCTGCTTTAAACTGTCCTGAAGTAGACATACTGGCACATCCCGGGCTTATTACCCACAAAGAAGCAGAACTTGCAAAAGAAAACAATATAGCACTTGAAATAAGCTCCAGAAGAGGACACAGCCTTTCAAACGGTCATGTTGCTAAGGTAGCGCTTGAAGTTGGTGCAAATCTTGTTTTAGATACTGATGCACATTCACCTGGAGATATCATACCCTACGAAACTGCATATAAATTAGCATTAGGCGCTGGAATACCAAAAAAACATGTTTCAACTATTTTAAGGGATAATCCTGTTGAAATTTTACAGAATAAAGATTTATTATAACTTATTTTATTTTTTATGGAATAAAACTGCTGCTTTAGAAATGTTTTCAGGTGATCCAAGCAGTACTGCAGTGTCATCGACATAAAATATGGTATTTTTATCGGGATTTGGTAAAATTTCATTTTTATTTGAGTTTTTAAATATTGCAAGCACGTTAACATCATATCCACTTTCAAGTCCTGTTTCAAGAATTGATTTCCCCTCCACTGCAGAATCTTTTTGAACCTGAAATAAACTTATTTCAACGTTGGACGGGCATCTTTTTAAGTTGCAAATGGATGTGCCATTTATAGCAAGGTCACGGAACATTTCATAATGATCAAGACGGATTCTGGATGTGAATTCATTGATCTCTTCTGATGGAACAAGATATTTGGTCAGTACTCTACTGAATATTTCTACAGAAGTTTCAAATTCTTCAGGAATTACTTCATCTGCACCTAAATTATATAATTCATCCATATTCTGGATATAACGAGTTCTTACAATGATATATACTCCCTCATTTAATCTTCGTGCTGACCCTGTTATTTTTTGAGTTGCAAATGGATCAGAAATGGCCACTACAAGAACTCGGGCATTTTCAATATTTGCATGTCGAAGCACTGTTTCATGAGTTGCATCACCATAATAGATAGATTCACCCTCTTCCTTTTCTTTTTTTACTATTTCAGGATTCATTTCAACAACCAGGTAGGGAATATCAGCAGTTTTCGTTGCTCTTGCCACATTTCTACCATTTACTCCATATCCCACTATAACAACATGATCTTCCAATTTTAATTTTTCTGATATACGCATAGGATAAGAACCTGTTTTTAATTTTTCTGGTACTGGTAATTTTAATAAATTCCTGACAATAAAAGGAGATGAATTCAAAATAAAAGGAGTTACAGCCATTGTTATAACAGAAAGGCTTATAAATATTTGATAGCTGCTTTCAGAAAGTAGATTGTATTGAATACCTGTTGCAGCCAGAATAAATGAAAATTCACCAATTTGACTGAGTATCAGCCCAACTAAAACAATAATACGGAATGAAAACCCTAAAATAGCTGTTACTATACTTGCAATTAATGATTTAAGAATCAATACACCTGCAACTATTAAAAAAATTACAAAAAAATACTGAAAGAAGAAATTAATGTTAAATAGCATTCCGATAGATATAAAAAAGAAGCTTATGAAAACATCTCTGAATGGAAGGATGCTACCAAGTGCCTGGTGGCTGTGTTCAGTATTGGAAATCATTAAGCCTGCTAAAAATGCTCCTAAAGCCGGAGAAATACCTATTACAGTAGTTAACCATGTAATGGATAAACATATTGCAATAACACTGAGTATAAAGAGTTCACGGCTTTGTAAACGGGCAATATGATATAGAACCCATGGAATAATCCATTTTGTACCTGCTGTAATAAAAAATATTATTACTGCTAATTCCAGAAGGAAAACAAATATATCAACATTTAAATTTTCTGCAGCTCCTGCAAGTAACGGTATAAACAGAATCATAGGTACTACAGCAATATCTTGAAAAATCAGGATTCCAAGAGATGTATGCCCCTGAGGGCTGTCCATTTCATCTTTATCTTGAAGAAGTTTAAGTACGATAGCAGTACTACTTAAAGAAATAAGAAATCCAATAAATATCGATTCTTTAGTGCTTAAACCTGAAAAATGAGTTATGAGAAATACTGCTAAAAAAGTCAATGCAATCTGGAGTGATCCACCTAATAAAACCGATCTTCTAAGCTGTGAAAATTTTTCAAGTGAAAATTCCATACCAATTGTAAACAGTAAAAAAATAACACCTATTTCTGCTAAAAGCTGGACTTCGCTTACAGCCTTTACAAGACCAAATCCACCAGGGCCTGCCAGTATACCGGTTATAAAGAAACCTACAATGGCTGAAACTTTGATACGTTGAAAAAGATACAGTACCAGTACTGATAATACAAAAATAGTGGCTATATCTTTTAACAGAAATATTTCCATGGCACCAGTTTCCAACTTAAGTTTACCTATTAAAGAGTAAGCTGTAAACGTATTAAAATAGTTTGTTGGTCACGATTCCGTCAACACCCATATTAGCGAATCTCTTAAATGTTTGAGGATCATCTATTGTCCAGGGATAAACAGTTAGACCATGATTTTTGGCGTTTTTAACAAGTTCTTCAGTCATATATCTGTAACTTGGAAAAATCACGTTGGCACCAGCATCAGCAGCTAATTTATGAACATTTACCGGCTCTCCCACAAAGATTATTCCAGCATCAATATTCAATGATGATTTTCTAACATTTTTCACTGATTTATGGAAAAATGAGGTTAAAATAGTATTTTCCAGACCACTATCCTCTATTTTTTTTATTATACTACCCTCTATACCTGGTTCTTTAATCTCCACAACAAGGCCGATTTTATTTTTTACAAGTTTTATAACTTCTTCAAAGGTTGGAACCTGTTCTCCAGGGCCTGCAGAAATTTCATTTTTGTGGTGATAGCCTGCATCAAGTTTTTTAAGTTCTTCCAGATTAAAATCCTTCACCAGTCCCTTTCCATTAGTTGTCCTGCCCACATCAGCATCGTGCATTATTACAGGTTCTTTATCTTTACTTAAACGCACATCTACCTCAATAAAATCTGCACCCATCTCTATTGCTTTTCTATAAGCCCTAAATGTATTTTCAGGCTCAAAAAAAGATGCACCTCTATGAGCTATAATTTTCATGATATCTTCCCTACTTACTGTAATTTACGTTTTAACTATTAAAAATATTTTTTGAAACCCCAAATGGTTTTATTGTTAAATCCATTAAAATTGCAGATTAACCAAAAAAACTTTAATATTAACCTATTAACTTTATAAATTAACCACTACTATCTAAAATAAAAGCAGAAAATTTACCATTCCCTTTCCAGTAATTTTTTCAATTTCCCTATATAAAACTATAATAATAACTTTAAAGATAAATAATAATAAATTATGGGGTTTATATCAATGAACGATAAATTAATGGGAATAGTATATATTATAGTTGCACTTTTGATAATGGTAGTATATATTGGAGTTCCATGGTTCTTTGTCTACTTAATATGGATAATAGCTATTATTTTACTGATTTTTGGGATTTATCTTCTCATATTGAAAAAATAGTGGTTATTAGTTTAGTGGACATGATTTAAATTTTAAATATTCGATTAATCACCTTATACTCCAGAATCAAATCAGGGCCCAGAGAATAACTTTTTATTAATTTTAATTTAATCGCATTCTTCATCTGGTCAATACCTTCACCATCAACAAGAGTTTTTGATTGTACTCCCCCTGCAATCATTGGAGCTATACATACTCTCACTTCATCAACAAGGCCATTTTCAAGCATTGAATAATTCAGTGTTGACCCTCCTTCAAGCATCAATGCATTTATTCCAGTTTTTGAAAGCTCTTTCATCAATAATTTAAGATCAACTCTGTCTTTACCGCACTTCAGTACAGTTGCCTTTTTTTCCAGTTCTTTAACTTTTTCAGGGTCAGCATTTTCTGCTGCAGCAATTATTGCAGGTGCCTCCCTATTTAAAATACGAGAATTCAGTGGAGTCCTTGCATAGCTATCAACAACTATCCTTACAGGATTATCTTCTACTTCTGCATCTATTTTATGTACGGTGAGCCTTGGATCGTCAGCAAGCAGCGTATTTATGCCCACCATTATGGCATCCATTTCCTTTCGAAGATTATGGACCCTGATTAGATCTCTCTTGCCAGAAATTTCAGAACTGCCTGTTTTAGTGGCTATTTTACCGTCAAGGGTCATTGCAGCATTTAATATTACATAAGGCTTCATTTTACCACATGAAATTAAAAAATAATTTATTAAGCCCTGCCCGATGCTTACAGGAACTGTTGAATTTGCTGTATTATGAAATTAATACTTTCAGGATTATAAAAAATTAAGCGTCACCAGCAAATAATCTTCATTTTCAGTTTTAATTGTTTTATCTATTTAAGTATTTTAAGTATTTGCTAAAGCATGGTCCTGGATTTTTAGTATTTAATTTGATACTGATCTTACAAATAGTTAAATTGGATGAAAACAATAATAGTAATTAATGAATGAAGAATTAAAATCCAGGAATTATTTTATTGATACAGAAATATCTCCGCAATACCAGAATGAAGTTCTAAAATTCATACAAAAGAATTATCTTAAAGTGCGTCCGGAATATTTTAAAGAAATTAAAAAATCAGGTGTTAATGGGCTTAATCAACTTTCATTTATCTCCATGGATCCAAAAAAGGATTTTAGTGTAAAAGTTACAGTTAAAGCAGGGGATCCTGTTGAACTGGTTTTAGATGATAATAATGCACCTGAAAGCTTTTTAGAATCAATTAAAGATGACCTGTATTTTTTGATTTCTTCATTTGAAGAAAATGTACTGAGCTCTACATTATACTTTTCATGGATTGAAGGAGATGATATCATCCCTGAAGAGCCTCCAACAGCCAGAAAAAAGTCAGGGAATGTGCTTTTTGGAAGCAGCTTACTTTTACTCTATGTGCTATTTTTTGCAGTTAACATTTTTCTTTTCATTTTACTGGGACTGCTCTTTGCTGTAATTGCAATTCTGGTAATACAGTTTTTAATTGTAATTTTTGCAGATAAAATCCTTTTAATGAGCAGTAACTGGAAAATAACTTCTGAAAATCCTTATCTTCACATACTGGAGTATCAACTGCCTGTTGGAGAATATATGGAATTTCAAAAGAAGTTTGGTAAAGAAAGTATTTTGAAGATGAAAAATGAAATTTATGAGAGAACTCTGGCTCAAAAAAGAAAGCCTACATGTGAAGTTGGAGACGATGTTTTAAAAAACTATGGATTTCATTGCAATCCTAAAAACAGTGTTTATAAAGTAATAAATGTCTACGATATTGTAAAAAAGGCAGCAGATAGCTTCAATTTACCTGTACCTCAGATAACAATATCCAACACCATGATACCAAATGCAGCAGCCACTGGACCAACACCAAAGAGGGGTCTGGTACTTATTACAACAGGACTACTTGTTCATCTAAACGAAGAAGAGGCTTTGACTGTTATTGGACATGAAATGGGACATCTTCAAGGGAGAGACCCTTTAATACTCTTTGGTTTAATAACTGGAGAATTCCTGCTGCGGTTTACAGTCCTATGGCCAGTAGTCATTATTAACCCCTTCCTGTATTTAATCGTTGCATTTGCAGCTATTTTCTTTGTGGCTAAATTCTTTGAAACACGAGCAGACCTTTTATCTGCAATTAAAATTGGAAAGCCAAAAATACTTGCAGCAGCACTTAGAAAAATAGCTTTTAGGAGACTTCAACTGGAGAGGATCTCCAGATCAAAAATTCCGGGCTGGCTGGCATTTGATCCTCATCCACCTATTTATTTTAGAATAGATCAACTTGAGAGGATGAAAACGCCTGTAAATGTAAGAAATCCCCTTATACAATCTGCAAGAAATGTGTTTAATGGTTTTATTGCTGCATTCAGGTGATATATTTTTAAACCATTGAAAAAGAGCTAACAGTGGGGGAAATTGTGATATGTGTATTTATTGCAGCATGTATTGTGCATGATTTTTTAGCTGGAACTAATGTGTTATATAGAAAATGAGAATATCTGCAAAATGTTTTATATTAAATAAAATAGATGTTTAGGTGAAAGATGCTCCAAAAATCTGGGAAAACTTCAATCACTGGAGTAGTGGATAAATGGTACAGATAATTAAAACCTCTGTTAAATGTTACAAAAAGAAGGCTAAAAAGACTGTTGGCGGTAAACAAAAGATTTATGAGTATAATCAGTATCTTATACCTCTTAAAAGAGATGATAACCTGAATTGTGGGGAAGGAGTACTCATAATACCAGAACAATATTTTGAAGAATTATTTGGAGTAGAAGACACGTGGTCTGTTAAAGAATACATAAGTAAACTCAAAGGATATGAAAGAAACATAGGCGAATACATAAAGGAATTTAAAGACCTTGAGTGGAAACACAACGAACTTTCAAAATCCTACAAGGAACTTTTAAGCAAGCACACCAAATACAGAAAAAAATACAGAAATGAAAATGAAAAGATGGCTGAACTGGAAGCAAAAAATAAAGAATTACAGGTTAAACTTCAATCTCAGGAATTGGAATTAAAAAAAATAAAACATGCCTATGAAAGAGAATCTAAGAAGGCAACAATCCTTGAAAACGAACTTAAATCAGATGATGATAAAGATTTCTGGTCTATGATAAAAAATCGTATTGGTAAAAAGGAACTGGCATCAAAAAAAGATGAATAAATATTATTTTAATTATTAACATGATTGAATATCCTGATTTTGAAAATATCGTTGTTAATGTGCTTGAAAGAGATATAAGACCTTTCATTAATAAAGAGCAGCATAAAGCTATTAAAGCACCATTAAACATTTCATTATTGATTGCTGCCGGTCCTGGAAGCGGTAAAACCACAGTCATGGTTCTTAAAATTCTAAAATTTATTTTTATTGATAATATTCATCCTTCAAGCATCCTTGCTACAACATTCACCAGAAAAGCAGCTTTAGAACTTAAATCAAGAGTTATAAAGTGGGGAAATAAACTTAAAAATGAGTTTAGAAACGATCCTAAATATTTTTATTTCAGGGACTATCTAAACTCAGTTGATTTTAAAAAGGTAACCATAGGAACAATTGACAGCATTTCAGAAGAGGTTTTAAGGAAAAATAACCGTTTAGAAAATTCCAGTTATGCAATAATTGAAGATTTCATTGCTAACTCGCTGATGATAAAAACTGGACTTGTAGATCAGAAACTGCAAAATGACAGACAGCTTAAAAGCTTCCTGAACCATATAAGAGGTACAAAATCACAATTAAATCTTTCAACCATGAGTCAGATATTACTGGAAATAAAAGACAGAGCTCACCATGATAGAATAGATTTAAAAAAGTTTATAGAAAAATATGAGCATCCAGGTGCACAAAAAGCATTTAAAGCCATCACCTGTTATGAGGATGATTTAAAAAAGAGGTCTCTACTTGATTTTTCAATGCTTGAAGAGGAATTTTTAAGAAAACTTCAAAACAATGAACTGCATAATTTCCTTGAACACATAAAAATAGTTATGGTGGATGAATATCAGGACACAAACCTTCTTCAAGAATCCATCTACTTTGAAATTGCAGAATCTGCGGTAAAAAATGGTGGAAGCATGATCGTTGTGGGTGATGATGATCAGTCACTTTACAGATTTAGGGGTGCCACAGTTGATCTTTTTAAAGATTTTAAGGATAGAATTGGTTTTAAATTAGATTTGAAGCCACAGTTTATAAATCTTTCACAGAATTACAGGTCTACAGAAAACATTGTGGATTTCTGCAACAGTTACATACATCTGGATGAAAAATTTCAAAAAGCACGGGTTAAAGGGAAAGGATCCATTATTTCTGCACGTAAAAAACCCTATGAGAATTTTCCAGTGCTTGGAATGTTTAGAGATGATATAAAAACCCTTGCAACAGATCTTGCAGATTTCATTCATAAAGTTGTTCAAAAAGAAGGTTCTCCCCGAGATATAGCATTATTATGCAGTTCACCGCTGGAACAGGATTTTAAAGGCAATTCCAGACTTCCATATCTATTAAAAGATGAATTATGTAAATTTAATCCTCAAATAAGTGTTTTTAATCCACGGGGCCAGCACTTAGGTCGTATACCGCTCGTTGAATTGATATGTGGGTTAATTTTAGAATGCATCGATCCAGAATCAGAGGTACAGAAAACACTGAAAATTCCTCGAAATGCAATTTTAAATATTAAAGCATGGCGTGCAAAGGCATTAAATTATATGGATCATCCAGAAAACACCGGAAACATTTTAATATTCAAAGATACATGGAAATATGAATTGAAACAGGATAAGGGAGAAACAGAAATTTCAATAGTAGATATTATCTCCAAAATCATAAAATTGATGCCTGAAATTCAGGATGATAACGAACTGGTCTATGTTGAAGTCATAACTAAAACCATTGTTCAAACAGGTTTATGCAGCGACTTTAGTGCAAATATTATTTTAGGAAATGGATATGAAATAAATAGAGATTCAGTAATTGAAGCTATCTGGAATATATTTGTTCCCATTGCACTTGGAGCTGTAACTGTTGATCTGGATATACTGGAAGATATTCCCAAAAACAGAGTGAATATCATGTCCATACACCAATCTAAAGGCCTTGAATTCCCTATTGTTATTGTTGATGTTGGATCTGATTTTAAAATGAATTATGCGTATCATTCATTTCGGAGATTTCCAGGCACACCTGGAAAATCATGCACAATTGAGGATAAGATGAGGGAATTTTCACCCATTGGAAAACCAGGTAGACGTGGTCTGGACAGGGCATTTGATGACCTTATAAGACAATATTTTGTGGCCTTTAGTAGAGCTGAAAATATTTTGCTTCTTGTAGGTCTTAATTCAGTTAAAAATGGTTATTATTTCAATAGTGATACCAGATACATCCCTAACGTGGCTACAGGGTGGGATAGAGATATGGAATGGGGTTGGAAGGGTCTTGAAAACATTGTTCATATTTAAGATTTTTTCAAAAGACTATAATATACAGGCCTGAATTAAAATTATGCACCCTAATTTGCGACCGATACATTTAAATACGAATACATGTAAATATTTGACTTGCCACTTGCAGATAAATCTGCTTACTTTTTGTTAATAGTCCTGTGGGGTAGTGGTAATCCTGCTGGTCTTTGGAACCGGCGACGGCGGTTCGACTCCGCTCAGGACTATCCTTTAAAACGCCATATAATGTGTATAATGACTTTGTGCATGGTTCAAGCACTGAAGGTGTCAAATTCCAGACTTTATACTACAGTTTGTAAGCGTTTAAAAAGCAAGAGGTTAATATATGAAAAACATTCTTGTTGCAGGTATTAATACACGACCTGTGGCCTGTTCTGCAAAGAAAATGGGACATACTGTTTATTCTGTAGATTATTTTTGTACAAAAGACCTGGTTAAATGTTCTGACTATCTTCGATGTATTTTAAACCAGTTACCATACGAATCTTGCGGAAATTATGCAGATACATTTGATCCAAACATGCTTCAAAAATATGCAGATGAAGTAGTGGATGATGTGGATTATATTTTATGCAGCGCTGGAGCAGTCCCTGATAATTTCCCGGAATCTAAAATTATCGGAAATAAAAAAATAATGCACGTGGAAAATAAATATAACCTCTATAAATTGCTTAAAAATAAATTCCAGGTTCCAAAAACCTTTTTAGTATCGTCTTACAGGGAAGCATTTGAAATAGCAGAAAGCTTTGAAGATAAGAAATTCATTGTTAAACCAGTAATAGGTGCGGGAGGTAAAGACATCCGCCGCTTTGAAGAAACCACTGGAAACTCTGATTTTAGCAAATTCATACTGCAGGAATTTATAGAAGGAGAAAGTATCAGTGCATCAGTTTTATCAACAAAAAATGATGCTAAAACAATTCTAACAAGCAGACAGATAATAGGAAATAGTCTGCTGGGGCAGAGGGATGA
Organism: Methanobacterium sp.; assembly: GCA_039666455.1. Classification (NCBI taxonomy): domain Archaea; kingdom Methanobacteriati; phylum Methanobacteriota; class Methanobacteria; order Methanobacteriales; family Methanobacteriaceae; genus Methanobacterium; species Methanobacterium sp. Next base: position 29,899 of record JAVSLW010000014.1, read on the forward strand.
ATTTGCCTACTGTGGAAATGTAGTGCCCCATTCAGATGATCATCAGATAAAAAGGACAGCAGAAGAGATTATAAAGGAATTATCTCTTGTAGGATCAAATGGTGTGGACATGATTCAAGGAGAAGATGAATTATTTATTATTGAGGTCAATCCAAGATTTCAAGGTACACTGGAATGTGCTGAGGAAGTTTTAGGTATAAATATGTTTGATGCACATTTCAAAGCATCTACTGGAACAATAATTGACATCCCTGAGCCAAAAAGATATGCTGCTAAAATGGTCGTGTTTGCTAAATGGTGCTCAATTGCAGGGGATTTAAATATTGAAGGAGTATATGATATTCCTGAAAAAAATGTGATAATTGAAAAGGACGAACCTGCTGCAACTGTTGTGGTAAGTGGTGCAACACTTGAAGATACAATTAATAAGGCTCAAAAAACTGTAAATAAAGTTTATGACCTGCTTTATCCATATCCACAAAAAATACTTGCCAGAAATATCAGTACTTAAATATTCCAAGTGCCCATAGAATGAAAATTAAAGTTCCCACAACAATTAAAATTGTTGATAGAATCTGTACTCCTACAAATAATAGATAAAGCTTTGCCCTTCTATCAGGGTCTTTAAACATTTCTTCAAGGGGATCTATGCTCAAGACGATGCCTCATTGTAATTTCTGATTAATTTATTTGTAAAATTTTTATTTCCTATCTTACTAAAAAGATATACTGAGTAGCTGTTGGAAACTCCTTCCGGAGTCCCTTTATATCTGGCCTGTATATAAAAAGTTCACTTTTACATGGTTCTATTTCTAATATTCTGCATATAATCTCTGTTTCTAATCTTCCTGTGATTCTTGATCCTCCTCCTGAAGTGGAATCAATTTCTATATAGATTGGAAGCTTTAAATTCCTGTAATCTTTCTCTTCTATAAAAGCAGCTAATTTTTTAATTTCAGAGATTTTAAATCTGTGTCTTGTGCCATCAACGCCTATTACATATGGGGTTTCTTCTTCAAGGAGTTCTGCAAGGTTTTTTCGCCTTCTTGGAAGATGTCGATTTAAACTTAAAATCTGCTTTTTTACTAAATTATCTCCACGATCCATACTGCTCATTTAATAAATTTATTAATTTCATAAAATATATACTCTTCACAAGTGTTACCACAAATTATATTATCTGTCTTTGTTTAGAGTAACGGGAAGTTCGCTAAAATATGATTCCGATTACAGTAGTTATTTAAAAATAGAAAAAAAGTTTATCTCATTACCTCTACTGGAAGAAGAATCAAAACTCCCAGTAAATCATCTTTCTTTATGCTACCATCAAAGCCTGCAAGGAAAAAAGCACGGTCAACTGTTTTTTCCAGGGCCATGGGGAGAGGTATTTCTTCTCCCACTGCAACTGTATGTCCATACCTGTTTGATGCATAGGCAGCTAAAAAAGTGATGTGGTTAGCTGGGATTTTAATCTGCTTGATTTTAATTGATCTGGCTTCATTAGCTTTAATTTCAATATCTCGAGCTGCAATTATGGCCCTGAGCTTGCCGATAATGGTACCTACCTTAAAATCACCTAATGCAAGTTCTTCAAGTTCTGTATACTCTTTTTTAACTTCATCAAGTCTTGTAATTATTCTAACCATGTGAAGTCTCCATAGCTTTTTTAATCATCTTCAATCTCACGAAGTTCTCTCTTTCCATCTCTTCAAGCCGCATATCGATGTACTTGACTGTGTTTTCCATTCTTGGAATTATAATGTGTTCTAAGGCATTAACCCTTCGTTTTGTTGATTCAATTTCTGCTGCAAGAAGTATTATAGTCTTTTCAATTTCTGCAAGTTCAATGATCAGTTTAATTGATTCTTCGAAATTCTTTGCTGCCTCATCAAGCTTGGCAGAAGTGTCCACAAATCCATAACCCCTCTCCACAAGGGTTTTGGTTGAGGTTTCAGATTCGATTAAAGGCACTGAAACGCCCATTATGCTTCTTGAATCAACATCCACCTTTACAGACTCTTTTACAGACATGGCTGCTTTTTTAACTGCCATGTCACCCATAGTGATCTGGGCCGCAGTTAAATCTTCAAATGCTTCAGCTAATTTATTTTCAACATTTTCTCTGGAGCCCTTCACACGGTCCAGAATATTAAAAAATTCCATTATAAGAGCATTTCTTTTCTCTTTAAGGAGTCCGTGTCCTTTAACTGCCAGTTTTTCACGGTCTTTAAGTTTTAGAAGTTCCATCCTTGTTGGATTTATTCCTTCAATCATTTCCTGTGCCATTTTTTTTTCCGCCTGAAAATAAATAAAGGAGGTTATTCTTTGTATGCAGGGTGATATTTTGGAATATGCTCTGCCCTAACCCTCTTAAGTTCAGCTTCAGGAAGCAGACTTAAAAGCTCCCATCCAAGGTCAAGAGTTTCCTGTATGGTCCTGTCCTCATCTTTTGTTTCTGTAACGAACCTGTTTTCAAACTCGTCTGCAAAGGTGAGGTATTTTCTGTCACGTTCTGTAAGTGCTTCTTCACCAACAACCGCCATAAGGTCTCTTAAGTCACGACCCTCTGAATAAGCAGAATAAAGCTGATCAGATACACTGCTATGGTCTTCCCTTGTTCTTTCTTCACCAATTCCACCACTCATCAACCTTGAAAGTGATGGAAGCACATCTACTGGAGGATATATACCTTTCCTGTGAATATCTCTGCTTAATACAATCTGTCCTTCTGTAATGTATCCAGTTAAATCTGGAATTGGGTGGGTGATATCGTCTTGAGGCATAACAAGAATCGGCATCTGAGTAATTGAACCCTCTTTATCTTCCACACGACCTGCTCTTTCATAGAGAGATGCAAGATCGGTGTACATGTAACCCGGGTATCCCCGTCTACCTGGAACCTCTTCACGTGCAGCAGAAATTTCCCTTAATGCTTCACAGTAGTTGGTCATGTCAGTAAGGATAACCAGAACATGCATTCCTTTTTCAAATGCAAAGTACTCTGCAGTTGTAAGTGCCATCCTTGGAGTAATGATCCTTTCAATTGCAGGGTCGTCTGCAAGGTTCATGAATACTGTAACTCTTTCCAGTGCCCCGGTTCTTTCGAAATCTCTCATAAAGAAGTTTGCTTCTTCGTGAGTAATTCCCATAGCTACAAATATAACTGCAAACTCAGTTTCTTCTCCCACCACCTTGGCATGCCTTGCAATTTGAGCTGCAAGGTCGTTATGAGGTAATCCTGATCCTGAAAAGATAGGAAGTTTTTGCCCACGTACAAGGGTGTTCATCCCGTCTATGGTTGAAATACCGGTTTGAATGAATTCTGCAGGGAACTCCCTTGCAGAAGGGTTCATTGGAGCTCCGTTAATGTCTAATTCTTTTTCTGGAATGATTTCCGGTCCGCCGTCTATAGGTTTTCCTGTACCTCCAAATACTCTACCAAGCATGTCCAGTGAAACACCAAGATGGGCTGTTTCGCCTGTAAATCTGACTTTAGTTGTTGCGGTGTTAAGATTGCTTGTACCTTCAAATACCTGTACAACTGCAATTCCTTCACGCACCTCCAGAACCTGCCCTCTTCTTGTTTCTCCTGCTGGTGTTACTATATCTACAATTTCCCCGTAAGCAACACCTTCAACACCTTCAACAATCATGAGAGGACCGGATACTTCAGCAACAGTTGTGTATTCTCGTGTTTTGATATTTAAATCCATTTTCAGACCTCATCCGTTTGTTTAATTACTTTATCCTGAATTGCTTTAACCTCATCTTCAAACCCGGCTTCAGGTATGTACTTCATTCTACCAATATCTTCCTTAACACTCAGTGCTATGACATCTTCAGACGCAGCACCTCTATCTAAAGCTGCAGTAGCGTTTTCCTGGAACATAACTATGGTTTTAAGCATACCATACTGCTTTTTAGGTGAACAGTAGGTATCTACTTCATGGTAAGCGTTCTGCTGCAGGAAGTCCTCTCTGATCATCCTTGTACTTTCAAGGGTGATCCTTTCCCTGTCCGGTAATGCATCAGGCCCTACAAGCTGAACAATTTCTTGAAGCTCTGATTCTTTCTGAAGTAAAACCATTGCCTTATCCCTTAATTCTCTCCAGTCTTCACCCACATTGGTGTTCCACCAGGAGGATATGCTTTCCACATATAATGAGTAACTCTGCAGCCAGTCAATTGAAGGGAAGTGACGTTTATCTGCAAGTGATGAGTCAAGCGCCCAGAACACCTTGGATATACGTAAAGTGTTTTGAGTAACTGGCTCTGAAAGGTCACCGCCAGGCGGTGAAACTGCACCAACAACAGTTAATGATGACATTTTATCCTCTGTTCCTGCTGCACTTACCCTTCCTGCTCTTTCATAGAACTGTGCAAGACGGGAAGCAAGATATGCAGGGTAACCTTCTTCACCAGGCATCTCTTCGAGCCTTCCTGAAATCTCCCTCATAGCTTCTGCCCATCTTGAAGTTGAATCAGCCATAAGAGCTACATCATATCCCATATCTCTGAAGTATTCAGCAATTGTAATTCCAGTGTATACAGATGCTTCCCTTGCTGCAACAGGCATGTTGGATGTGTTTGCAATGAGAACAGTTCTATCCATAAGCGGCTTACCTGATTTAGGATCTTCAAGTTCTGGGAATTCCTGTAGAACCTCAGTCATCTCGTTTCCACGTTCTCCACACCCGATATAAACGATAATATCTGCGTCAGCCCACTTAGCAAGCTGCTGCTGTGTAACAGTCTTACCTGAACCAAATGGGCCCGGCATAGCTGCTGTACCTCCTTTAGCAACTGAAAAAAATGTGTCCTGTGCCCTTTGACCTGTTATTAGTGGTATATCTGGATCGAGTTTCTTTTTGTATGGTCTTCCAACTCTTACAGGCCATTTTTGCATCATCTGAACTTTTTCCACTCCACTTGCAGTTTCAACTTCGGCGATGTCTTCTTCTACTGCATATTCTCCGCGAGCAGCGATGCTCTTTAAAGTACCTTCAATTTTGGGAGGGATCATAATTTTGTGGACTATAGATGATGTTTCCTGGACTTCACCAATGATATCTCCACCTTTTACTGCTGTTCCAGCATCTAAAACTGGAGTAAATTCCCATTTTTTGTCTTTGCTCAGTGCTGGAACATCCACACCTCTTTCGATATAATCGCCAGTTAGAGCCTTAATGTTTTCAAGTGGTCTTTGGATCCCATCATAGATAGATGTAAGAATTCCTGGACCTAATTCTACTGAAAGTGCTCCTCCTGTACTTTGAATTTTTTCTCCAGGTTTTATACCTGCAGTTTCTTCGTAAACCTGAATGGTTGCAGTGTCACCTTCAAGTTCGATTATCTCTCCGATAAGTCCTTCTTCACCGACTCTAACCATTTCATACATCTGGGTTCCCTTCATGCCGTCTCCGACAATAACTGGACCTGCTATTTTAATTATCCTTCCTGTAATCATTTTACCATCTCAACCCCAATTACTCTTTTTATAAGCTCCCTCATAGGATCAGTGGCCCTTTCAGTTGGCCCTGTTTTATCGGGTATTTCAATTATCATCGGTAATACGCTTGAACCTGTCAGCTTGTCTATTGTTTCTCTTAAACTGTCACCAATTTTTTCTGTGATTATTATAATAGAAACATCTTTTTTGAAAACTTCTTTAAGGGTATCTTCTGCTTCCTTCATGGTATCTACAGGATATCCCTCTTTCACGCCTCCGAGTTTAAAACCTGTAACTGTATCTGCGTCTGCAATCACCACTATACTCATATTAACATCTCCTTAATTTTTGAGTTAGGGAATCCTACTTCTCTTTTAGCGCGAACAATGACTTTTAAGTTGCGTATCTCCTTATCCTTTCTATTCAGGTAGCCTATGATCGGTCCTACTCCAAACGGTATTTTCATTGACAGTGCTCTGGCTATTTTCCTGATCTGCCTGTCTAAAGCTGCCTCAAAAGGTGCTATAGAACCTGTTTTTGTGTATTCTACCATTGAATCTGCGAGAATCTGCGCATATTCTGTTCCTTCAAGACTGCTTATGACTCCCCCTACATCTTCAGCTTCCATTAAATCCTTCAGCTTCCATTCCCTTATCCCGTAACCTTTAGGAATGATATATTCCTTTATGTCTTCATACTTCAATCCTTCAACCTTTGATCTTAATATAATGCTTAAGTTTGCAGCATCAACCTGTGCCCCTATATAAGAATGCAAAATTCTTGTGCTTTCTTCTGCAGGATTTGATGCAGCGGTTATTAGATTTTCCATGAAGTATCTGTCAAGGGAAGCTTCTAAAGGCAGGATCATGCCAGTATCATGGTACGCTGAAAGTGCATCATCAAGAACACGGGCATAGGGTGTTCCTTCAAGACCATTAATGATATCAGTAATGTTTTTTGCATCCAAAAGCTTATCCATTAATTCACTCAGTTCCCCAAATGGAACCAGGAGATCTGCAGTTTCTTTTTTGGATAAACCTGCATCTTTAGCAATGATTAAACTTTTAATATTGTTTACATCCCATTTTTGAAGTAAAGCCTTGAATATAGGCCTGATACCTCCAGGCGTAATTTTTGCAAGTGTATCATAAGTTTCTGCAAGCTCTGTATCCAGAGCTTTTTCCAGCGGATATTTGTCCACGTATTTTGCATATTCTGGAAGCCCTCTAAGGTAATTTTTTACTTCTTCAATTGTATCTGCTTCAATTATTTCTGATAATTGTTTTTCGCTTAGAAGTCTTCCCATTCGCGCCCTTACCCTTGCATTAGGGTAAGCGTAAGGAAAGTTGTCTAAAACTGGCCTTATAGTTGCTATTACTGCTATAACTCCAATAACAGCTCCAACTATAAATATTAGACCTAAAAAGGATTCAATAGAAGGAAACCCCATTGCAGTTACTACTGATATAATTTCGTCTGCCATGATACTTCCTCCTAACTAAATAACACCTTTGCAACCTCTGATCGTAGAACTTTTTTGAATCTCTGCATTCTTGCTTCAATTGTGTTGTTAACTTCAATGTCTCCATTTTTAGTTTTTAAAACAGCTCCACCAATGGTTTTAATGTTTTCACCAATCTCTAAGGTTGTTTTTTGGCCTGTTTTCTCTTCAGTGTCTTTTTCGATTGATGGAATTATGTCCTTTATTTTTTGAACATCCTCTTCCTTTAAAGATAATATCAAATCTCCCCCACCAATCTCTACAGATGCTTCCTGTATGATTTTTTTAAGGGATTCTTTGTATTGTGGAGATGAAGTGGATGCAATTTTTTGCAGTTCTTTTAGAGCGTTTTTAAATACGTTTTCAATGATTTCTTCTCTTGCCTCAAGCTCTGCTCTTCTGGCATTCATTTTAGCTTCAGAAATGAGCTGCTGATACTTCATCGCAGACTGTTTTTTTGCATTTTCCAGAATTCTTTCTTTTAAAAGAGCTGCTTCTTTTTCACCTTTCTGGGTAATAACTGCAGCTTCTTTTTCAGCTTCCTGAATTATGCTATCAGCCTTGTTTTGAGCTTCAGACAGTATGCTTGAGACAATTTTTGCTGCCCCAGAGTTCATATAATATGTCCTCCTATCCTAAAATTCTGCCGAATACCATGAGCAGTATAGCAATCAGAAAACCGTAAATCGCCTGTGTCTCTGGCAATGCTGAGAATATAATACCTCTTGCAAACATGTCAGGATCTTCCACTACAGCACCTACTGATGATGCGGCAGTGATACCCTGACCCATACCGGAACCAAGACCTGCAAAACCAATTGCAGCTCCTGCACCAACAGCTATTAATCCTGCTGTAACGTCCAATCCTTCCCCTCCACCGAGAAGACCGGAGAATACGAGTAACAGTATAGCAATCAGAAAACCGTAAATCGCCTGTGTCTCCGGCAGTGCAGAGAATATAATACCTCTTGCAAACATGTCGCTATCCTCTGCAACTGCACCTACACTTCCTGCTGCTGCTATACCCTGTCCTAAACCTGATCCTAATCCAGCAAAACCTACGGCTACGCCCGCACCTATTGCTGCTAAAGCTGTACCTAAAGCTATTTCTACCATTTATTTACCTCCTAATTTAGTAAGTTTTCTTTTTGTACGAAAAGCCCTGAATTTGGTGCTTCCGCCGATATAAAATTGACTGAAAAACTCAACATAATGTAAACGAAGCGAGTTTATGAATGCTCCAAGGGTCTGGAATGCACCATTTGCAATGTGTCCAAAGAGAGATATTATGATTATGGCTATGATCCCAATTACGCCGCCTATAATATCGCCTATGAGATTTGCAAGTATATTTACTGTGGTTGCTATTCCCCCAGTTGCAAGACAGAGTGCCAGCAACCTGGCGTAGGATAATATTGTACCCAGGAATCCAGAGATATCCATGATTCCAAGAGCTCCATTGAAATAAACAAGCATCCCCAATGCTATAAGAATGAGTGCTCCTCCAGCGTACAGTATAATTGAGCCCAATCCAAGCATCATACTGGCAGCTAAAAGACCAACACCTACAAATAGAATTAACCATACGACCTGTTCACCCAGAGCTTGTTTGATTTGTCCCATCCGCACGTTGTCCATGGCTCCAATTATTAATCCCATTATGGTGTAGATCACACCTACAATTAAAGCCCAGATCAATATGTTTTGAGGGAATACAAATGAGTTAACAGCAGCTATAGTTGTTGGAAGCGCTGCATTAGGGTCTCCTATTATCCATCTTGGGATAAAATCACCAAATAAACTGTTTGTAACCAGACCAAGTATAATTGCCCATATACCACAGGCAACAAGAATCATACCTAAATCACGCATTATTCTATTGACTTTACCTAATCCAGACACCAGGGCTAATCCAATAAGTGCATTTGCAGCACCGTATCCTGCATCTGTAAGACAGAAGCCAAAGAAAAACGGAAATACCATTGCCATTAGCAGTGTAGGGTCAGTTTCTTTGTACCTTGGAGGAGAATACATATGCACAAATAGCTCGTAAGGTTTGGCAAAACGAGGGTTGTCCAGGTGAATTGGAATATCTTCACTACCATGCGGGTTTGTTACCTCAACAATAGAGTGACCTTCGCTTGCTTGTTTGATTATCTCCAGTGATTTATCTAATTTTTTCTCAGGAACCCATGCTTCTAACATTAAAGTTTTCTCTGTCTCTCCAAATGAAGAAAAGATTTCATTTCTATCTTTTTCAATTTCAAGCTGTTCTTTTAATACTAAAAGATCATCTATCCACTTCTCTGCCAGTTCTGCAAGGTTATCCATTAATTGATCCTTTTCGTTATTAATTTCATCAATTCTGGACTTAGAATTTTTGATTATTGCCTCTGGTTTTCCATATAATATAGAAATATCATACAATTCAAATTCATGTTTTCTAAGAAGTGATGAAACTTCGCTTCCAAATTCCTTTAAAGTAACCACAATTATTGTTCTATAATCCTCTTTATCTTCAAAATGCTCTAAAATTACAATTTTGTCAGTTACTGCTTCCACTTCTTTTTTGAAGTCTTCAAATGCCTGAGCATGCATTTTTCCAGCTATTGCAGAAATATAACGTGAATCTTTTAAATCACTGAAATCAATATCAAAACCTTTCAGTTTGTCTGCAACGCTTAAAGCATTTACATTTTCGTTTTTTTCAGTATCAAGTTTGGTTATTTTTTCTTCGATTGTCTTTGTTTTTCCTTCCACATCTTGAAGGAGGTTTTCTGCGCGTTCAATTAGATCGGGAGTATCTAAATGCTCTACTTCTCGCTTCTCTGGCACTTCTGGATTTATCATGCTCAAAATACTCTTAAGTATGCTTTCTTCTTTTCTTTCTGCAGATTTTAAAAAGTCAATTATTCCGGCAGTTTTCATCTGAAGAGATGATACCTTACTGGTGTAGGCTGTTGCCTTTGACGGTTTCATGATCTGTCTCCATTCAGCATCATGTTGAATGCGTTCAGAGATATCATGAATTTGGACGATCCCCTCTTCATGAAGAGAACTTACCACAGAATTAGAGTAAGCATCTAAAGTGAGTATTTTAAGCTTATTCATCCTCGCTGGCTTAAACATATTCACCACTTTAATTTTTTTAACTAACGAAAATCAAATTACAGTATATTTTTAACTATAATTTCCACAGCTTCTTCAATTCTCCCTGTAATCTGATTTTTTATGTTTATTATGTTCTCGTTAGCCTGTTTTGATATCTGGATGGTTTCTTTTTTAGTGTCTTCCTCTGCCTTTAAGACTATTTCACCAGTATCTTCATGAGCTTCATCTTTTGCCTGTTGAATTAGTGCGTTCACTTTTTCTTTTGCATCTTCCTTTATTTTAGAGGATTCTTGCTTAACATCCTCTATTAATTTATCGGCATCATTTTCTGCCTTTTTAATCGTTGTAATTGCTTCTGATATCGATACCATTTTGAACCACCATGATAAATCAATTCTATTTAGAGTTATATTTATCTTTTGCTATTTAATTTTTCAAGGAATCCCTTCAAATATTATTAAAAATTATTAAAAACGCCCATGTCCTTCTCTGTGTATCATATGCACCTTAAATTTGATGCAAGAATTGATTCAAAAAAACTGAATATTCTATTCATCCTGTTTTAATTAACGGAAATTGCAATTTAATGTACACTGCATTTTTACACCCTTTCAAAGAAGGCGGCCAGTTTGTATTATTTATTACTCTGGCCAATTATTCTGGCCTCGTCCTCACCGTCGTAATAAATCTCTTCTATTTCAAAAAACTTCCTGAAAGGAGCTTCGCGTGTTTTTTCCTCATGCACATGGGCAATAATTGCTGGAAGCCTCCCTATCATGAACATGCCAGTTCCAACACTCCAGTCAAAACCCATGTCTGATAATATTGCTCCATTGGCCCCATCAATATTCATTCTAATTCCCTTTTTTTCAAGAAGAATACTTTGAATTGTAAGGGCAAGTTCAGTGTGTATTCCTGCACAATCGTATTTTTCAGCCATCTCCATTAATTTAGGTACCCTCGGATCTTCAGCATGATATCTATGGCCAAATCCAGGTATTTTTTGGCCGCATTCAAGAGATTCGCAGACTATTTCTCCTGCAATAGTCTCTATATCGCCATCATATCTTTTAACACCTTCTTGAAGGGTTCTCATGGCATTTTCTATAGCACCGGCATGGTGTTTTCCAAAGGCTAATAGCCCTCCTCCTACGCATGCATGCATTGGAGATCCTGTTGAGGCCATGATCCTGGCTGCCTGAGTACTTGGAGGGGTTACCCCATGGTCACAGAAGGAAATTAAAACTGCTTCAAGCATTTTTGCCTCATTATTTGATGGCATTTCACCTTTTATAAGTAAATAAACCATTTCAGGGAAAGACACATTCCCTATAAGGTCTTCCTGTGAGTATCCTCTTGTTATAAGCCTGTTTGGTTCAACTCGGGTTATGCTGGTTTTCCATTTAGGATTACCCAGTTTCAGTATATTTTCTATTGTTTCTCTTCCTATTGCCATCATATATCACTCCAGAATATGGGAAGGGATGAATACCGCTGATCTTCTTGGCTCCACAAAACAGCATGGCCTCATAGATAAAATTCTAACGCCACTTGCTCTTTGAGGACCAATTTTAACAAAAGATCCAAGCGCAGTTACAGAACCACCAATTCCAAGTGTACCAATTCTGGAATCATTGAGGGATTCTGTAATTTCCTCTTCTATTTTGGATTGTTCGTTTAAATTTCCGTATGCCATTGCCTTTAACATCAATGACGAAGCTTCAAAATGAGTTCTACCAATGCCTACAGCAGGGATACATGGTGTGCACCCAAGCATTTGTACCTCTGATCTCATCCATGTTTTAACTATATTAAATACTTTTCTATTATCTCTCCTGTGGAAAACTCTATATGTGGAAGCCCTTATCTCTGGACCTCCCCCTAACATTAAAATAATAATATTTACACCATTTTCATGGGTTTTATCAATAATAAAGGATGGTGGAACCAGTTTTCCAGGATCTTCATATAAGCCTTTACTTTGCTCTATTCGTTCAATATCATCTCCACAAACGGCCATTGGCCTTCCGGGAAGTTTCTGCAAACCTTTTTCTATACCCTGCTTTATATCTTCAAAAAAATTAGAGGGTATTTTTATATCTTCCCCAATTTCCACTAAAACATGAGGAATTCCTGTATCATCGCAAAGGGGAAACTTATTTTTATTTGCTATCTCTGCATTTTTCATTAGAAGTTCAAGCATCCAGGAAGCATTTTCATCTGTTTCCATATCCAGAGCTCTGTTATAGGCATCGAACTGGTCTTTTCTAAAGGTGGTGCTTGCTTCAATTACAGCGTCACTTATTAAATTAACTATTTCCATCTAAAACTTCCTGAATCTTTATTATTTTGGCACTGCTAAATCAGCTGCTCCTTTTTTAGATATTATTGCATGGTCGTAGTATCTGTTTATCATATCCTGAACAAGAGAAACCTGTCTTATACGTTCTTCTGCCTGTTTTTCAGTTGTATCCCATCCATGATGCCCGGCAACCGCACCACCTGTTTTAAGATAGACTGGTGCAGCATACTTTATCATTTCCGGGACTTCATAGTGCCTTATAAATCCGCCTGATGATTTTGGGTTTTCAGTGTGCAGGTCAATTGAAATATCAATTGCATTTCTAATTGATGCAATCATTGGAATCTGCAGGTCTCTTACAGGATTAAATGAATCTGCCCCAATTTCTTCTAAAAGCTTTGCAGATGCAGGATTTCCATGTCCTGTGTGAGCTGATACTTTAAAGTGTGTATCTTTGGGTATTTCACCTGCCTGGCGCATTTTATCAAGTGTCCATAATAACCCTTCATCATAGACTACAATTCCTCTAACTCCAAGCTCTAAAGCCCTTTTAACATCTTCAATGGCATAAACAAGGTTATCGTATCCTCTTAACCTGTATCCAATTCTTTTTCCCTCTTCTGTTTTTGCAGATGCGCTTGTATCATAGGTTGCACGTGGTCCAACACTTAAAAATAGTTCTATTTTTCTGTTTCTTGCAATATCTATCATTTCAAGTATTTCTGAATCTGTTAAAAGCATTATTCCCTTTGTTTGAGTTACTCTGTGAACTTCAACTTCGTATCTGTCTGCTGCATCAATGAGTGCCCTCATTGCAGCGGGTTTTTGAATTCCAGGAACCTCAAATCTATACTGTGCTCCATCAGCAAACCTTTTTTCTGATTCATCAAGCTTATTATTTTCTATTCCCATTGTTTTTAGAAATTCTCTGGTTTTCATTTAATTACCCCTCCTTGAATTTTTTATTAAACATTGTCATTAACTCTTTGATCTTGCAATTTTCTAAACCATCGATTATATCCTGGATATCTGCATTAATTTCAGGATTTAGATTATAGAATTTATCCAGTAGTTCATATTTGCTAAACTGGTTTTCTGGTTCGCCTCCAGGTAAATCTACTCTATTACAATAAGATTGTATGTCTGTTTGAATGGTAACTTCTGAAGGTCTTTTGTATGGATAGAGCTCATCCAGATTTTTACTGCATTCAATGACAATTTTACTTGAAATTTCTGCCACATCTTCATTAATTTCAAGAACATCAGGGTTTAAATCTTTATTTTTAAGTGCAATGGCCAGACTTGTGGGTAAGCTCTGCTTTAGAGCCTCAATTGTCTCAGGGTTATAGTCATCGTGATTAGCAGCAAGCTTATATGTTTTAACCCTTACTTTTTGGATATCACTGGCTTTTAAATCATTATCATTTATAATATTCAGTGCTGCATCAATTGTAGAATGGAGGTGCCTGCATACAGGATATTTTTTAAAGTACACATTTAAAATATGGAAATTACCTAACTTGAAATGTTTTTTAACCACACTATATTTTGCCATTGCAGACAAAAAACCTTCTTTACCTTCAATAATAGTTGAAGCACCTGTAAATCCTTCTTTTGCAAGAAGTGCCGATAAAACACCTGATTGAGCAGCCTTTCCTGCATGAAGGTGTTTTCCCATCGAACCTGCATGATCTGATTCTAAAAGTCCGCTTGCCTGGGTACCTGCAAGCCCAAGTGCATTTATTGTCTGCTTTTTATTTAAATTCAGGGCTTTACAGGCTGCCGCTGCTGCTCCAAAAGTTCCGCATGTTCCAGTACTGTGAAATCCTCTGTTTCTATGCTCTGGATTTACAAGCATTCCCAGTGAAATCGCTATTTCGTATCCTGCCACAATGGAGCTTATAAGTTCCTTTCCTTTTTTATCATATGCTTCACAGATTGAAAGCGCTGCAGGGATAACACACACTCCTGGATGAAGATGGGCCATTCTACTTCCATCATCCATATCCAGTGAATGTGCAGCTACACCGTTTGCAAGTGCACAATCAAGAATTGTTGACTTTCCATGGCCAATAACAGTGGATTCCGTCGAATACTTTGTGTTCGAGCACCAAAAACACGGAGTGTTTTTGAATGCTTTATTTTTTTTAATTATCTTATTTACTGCAATGGCGCTTTTTGTTTTAGATCCCTTTAAAGTAACCCCTAAAAAGTCTAAAAAGCAGAGTTTGGCCTTTTTTATCACCTCTTCAGGAAGGTCGTTGTAGCTGACATCCACAATAAAGTCTGCAAATTTTTTTGTTATCATTAATCTCAATTCTTCTTCATAGGATAAAGTTTTTGTTTAAATCCACATGATATGTTGATAATGAAGATAATTTCCCTATTTTTTTATTAATAATATATAGTAAAGTAATATAATGTATATCGCCTGCTAATTTTAGTATCATGTCATTCACGTTTGTTTTATAGGGAATAGCTTTTTATAAGATTAAATACATATAATTAAAACAGATCAGGCTTTTTAAAAGCATTCTACTCATTGAAATGCCATTTCAGGTTATTCAATGATCATGAATTTGATGTGTTCTCAAAGCCTGATCATAATAAATGGGGAATGTGGTGACATGGGTGTTGTTCAATTCATTAAGATTTTATTAGTTGAGGATAATAATGCAGATGCCCGTCTGTTTGAAGAAGCATTTAAAGAATCCTGCTTTAAAAACGAATTATATACAGTAAAAGACGGTTGTGAGGCTATTGAATTTTTAAACCAGGAAAATATTTATTCAGATGCACCCCGACCAGATTTAATTTTGCTTGATCTGGATTTACCTCAAATCAGCGGTCTTGATGTATTAAAAAAAGTTAAAAATGACGCTGCATTAAAATTAATCCCAGTTATGATACTTTCAGCCTCCCTAAGCGACAAAGATATGATGTACGCCTATAAATACCATGCAAATGCATTTATCATAAAGCCCGGTGATTACCCTTCTTTAATCAGGTTTTCAGACTCTCTTGGAGAATTCTGGAGTAGGTGGGTCAGGCTGCCTGGTGAAGCTGAATATAATCAGATGTAATACATAGAAAAATTTTAAAGCTACCTGTTCATCCTTATAATTGGTTTACTCAAATGTCTTCTTGCAGATGGTGGAACCTCATAAAAACCTGTCTTCAAATCTCTTTCTATTTCAACAGAGTCTTTAACACCTTCTCGAAGCTTTGTACCGCACTTAACACATTTAAACCCTTTTTCGCTTCCTGCAGATTTCATACGCTTTCCACACCCACAAAGGGGATTTTCAGTCTTTTTGATTTTAGCAAGTTCTATGATATTAATCTTCTCTATGTTAAGCGTGCCCCTCTCTCCAATGCCCCCATAAACTCTTAATTTGTCCCCTGGAGCTAATTTTCTAATTACATCTCTAAATTCCTTTGTAGGTTCATAGGCAGCACAGTGAATCTCTCCTGACCCATCACTTAATATAAATATAACATGGCCTCCCTCAAAAGTAATAGGATAGTTTTTTACAGTTCCATCAATAATATAGCACTTGTACTTCTCCATTTTAGAAATATCATCTGCTTTTACAAGATGCATGTCAGTGTGCTGGTTTGTCTGGAAAATTGCAATTTTTTCAACTGGTTCACCTACTTCAATCATTTCGTGAGCATTTAAAACAGCTTCTGGGCTTTCGCCACGTATTCCATAAAGTATGGGGCATGGTGTATGGGGTTCTATTGCAATATAACCATTATTTCCATCAACATTGTCAAAGGTATCAGGGTAGGTGGAATTATTCATTTTAAAAACAGAAATCTGATCAATAAGCCTTTTTTTACCGTAATTTTCAGGCATCCTGTAGGCCAGAAGTTCATATGTTTTATCAGTATCTGGACATCCGATAGCTGCAAGTGCACCAATTATGCCTCTTCCTTTTTTAAATTTAAAAAATTCAGCTCCAATATCTTTAGCAAAGTCTTCAGCCTCATCAATTGTTATTATGTTCCTTATAACGTTCAAAGAATAAGATTTAAGGCTATCTGTAATTTTGCCGCAGTAAAAAACCACCCCCGGATTGGTTCTCTCGTCATTTAACATGGAAAGCTCTTCTATCTTTTTTAAAACAATATCTTTGACTTTTTGAACCTCCGCATCACATTTAACATTTAATTTAAAGGAAATTGCCCCATTTCCACGAGTTTTAAACCTTGTAAATGGATTTAAGCGTATTAAACGAGGATGACCAGTTACATTAAAACCAAAATATTTAAGTTCATCAATTATAACACTACTTATATAAGTGGTGCACATTCCATTTACTGAATCAGTATCATCTATACCAATGTACATCAAATCAATCCAAATTACATTATTCAATAAACATTATTCAATAAAAATCCAACGGGTGTCTTATGCAAAGAGATCATATCTTAAGGGAAATTAATGAACTTTTATCAAACCATAATTTTGAAACTTCTCATATATATGATAGAAGTTGCTTTGATATGGTTGCCCGAAAAAAATTGTTGCTTCTATTACTTAAAGTTTTAATAAATATAGACGGCTTTACAGGAGAGCAGGCAGAGGAAATAAAAAAAGTAGCCAGCACCATCCTTGCATCTCCCGTAGTTGTAGGCATAAAATCCAAATATGAATACCTGGAAGAGGATGTTGTCTATGAAAGACATGGGATACCTGTAATAGCTCCTGAAACCCTGCATAACATGATTGTTGATGACATATACCCTGAATTGTTTGCAGATCGTGGAGGATACTTTGTAGAGGTGGATGGAAACGCCATAAAAGAAGCAAGAGAGAGAAAAAACCTATCTCTTAAAGATTTAGCGAATTATGCGCATGTTTCAAGGGAAACCATATATAAATATGAGCATGGTATGGTTAGGGCATGTCCTGAGACAGTAATAACGCTTGAAAGCATTTTAAACATGAAAATCACCCTTTCTGTGGACATTTTTAAAATTCCAGAATCTGAAAATGTTAAAATGATGGAAAATACTCCTAAAGAATTAGCACAGCTCGGATTTGGAGTAATCAAGACCAAGAAAGCACCATTTGATGCTATTTCTAAACCAGACTCTGAATTAGAAGAGTTAAAAAAGAATATTGCTATGATAACCAATATGGACAAAAATAGAAATCAAAAGGTTTTAAAAAAAATGGCATTAAATGTAAAGGATCTTTCTGGTGTAACTGGAACTGAAGCTGTTTTCCTATTTGAACATAAAAGAAATCTGAAATGCATCGAAGGAGTTCCTGTAGTTCATAACTGGGAAATAGAAGAGATGGACAGTTCAAGAGAATTTTTGAAGATTATCAAGGAACGTAAAGAGTGTTCTTAGAAAATACTCTTATAGAGCCTGAAAAAATGTATTTATCCAGAACTCAATTTTGAAAGTTAAGATTCGGATATTATTATAAATTCACCCACTTTCTCCACTTTTCCAAATGGAACCAGCAGGTGATCTCCTTTTTTCTTTGCGCCTTTAACATGGATATTTCTACCTTTTTCGACTTTTATAACAACATCAGTAATTTTCCCTGTTTTACCGTTTATTATAAGTTCATCCAGTTCACCTAATATCCTTGCATTGTTTGTTGCAACCTGATATCCTTTAATTTCACTCCAGACTTTTTCTTCCCCTTTAATAAGTTTTCTCTCTTCAGTCATCTAATCACCCACCAGCTTCTTAAAAAGTTTTATGTCTTCACAGGTATTAATGTTCAGGGCAAGTTCTATTTTAGAAACAATTAAAACTTCCTCATTTTGAATCTTGTTAATTCCCCTTAATATATTTAATCCCGAGGGCACCAGATTATCAAATACTGTGGTGGGTTTGATTGAGTATTTCTGGAAAATTTCAAGTGGAACCATGACACTCATGGCCGGCTCTGGAGATTTTTCATATTCATTCAGCACCTTATCAATAATATCCCCAGTTATAAGGGGTAAATCTGCAGCTACTGTAAGTAAAATATCATTTTCATCAAAATTAGAAAGAATTAATCCAAGATCATGTATATAATCTTTACCTGGAGCCATAATTGTTTTAATCCCAATTTTATTTAAAAATTCATCAGTTTCAGGCGTGTTTTTGCTTGTAGCTGCAATTATTTCATTCACTTTTTTAGAATCCTTAAGTGCATCAATTACATATTTAATGAGAGGATAATTATTTATTAATATAAGTGGTTTTTCACCATTAAAACTCATCCTGGTGCCCTTTCCACCTGCCATTATCAAAGCTATTACCATCTGCCCAGCTTCCTTAAAATTTAAAGATAGTATCACTTAGCACAAAGTTTATATACTCGATACTTATAATTATATTTGCAAGAAAATATTTGCAAAAAGTAATAAATATATTTTACATTAAAACTGTGGTGATAGGTAGATGTTTTCAAAAATTAAAACATTGCTTTTATTTAGCGTATTGACCTTTTTACTTATAGGCATAGGCTATTTAATAGGTTCATTCTTTAAAGTAGGACTTTTGGGCGCAGCTTTATTCTTTTTGATTGCTGTTGCTATGAACTTTGTTTCATATTTCTACTCAGATAAAATTGTGCTTAAAATGTATGGGGCAAGAGAAGTATCAGAAGATGAGGCCCCACAACTGCACTCCATTGTGGATGAACTTACACTGAATGCAGGAATTCCAAAACCTAAAGTTGCGGTCATAGAAAGCAGCACCCCCAATGCATTTGCAACAGGTAGAAATCCTGAAAAAGCTGTTGTAGCTGTAACTACAGGCATACTTGGTTTGTTAAGCAGAGATGAGCTTGAAGGAGTCATAGCTCACGAACTGGGGCATGTTAAAAATAGAGATATCCTGATAGGCGCAATAGCAGCCACAATAGCAGGAGCTATATTCATAGTCGCAGATTACGCACGGTTCTTTGCAATCTTTGGTGGTGGCGGAGACGATGATGGCGGCGGATTAATTGGAATACTTGCAATGTCCATAATTGCTCCAATAGCTGCTATGATGGTTCAGCTTGCAATAAGCAGGGCAAGAGAGTACAAAGCCGATGAAAGTGGTGCACAAATCTCTGGAAAACCATGGGCACTTGCAGATGCACTTCGAAAACTTCAAATGGGAGTTAATGCAAGACCAATGGATACAAATCCAGCGACAGCCCATATGTTCATAGTTAACCCATTCGGTGAAAAAGGAAAAACATTATTAAATTTATTTTCAACTCATCCTCCAATGGATGAGAGAATTAAAAGATTAGAAGAGTTAAGAAGCTTCTAATCATTTTCATTCTTTATCACATGTAATTGCCAGTACTTTATCTGGACAAACTTCAATACATGCAGGGATCAGCTTTTTGTCTATACACAGGGTGCATTTGTGTGCTAACAGGTTTTCGACTTTCATAGCATTAACTGGACAAACCATTTCACACATTTTACAGCCAACACATAGTTCACTGTCCACAATAGCAATATTATTCTTAGTATAAATTGCGTTAACCTTACAAACTTCTTTACAGTCGTTGCATTGTATACACATCACTGGAAGATCGTCAGATTTTACTATTCTGCTAATACCATGTATTTCTTCACACTTAACAGAGCACAGATTGCATTTAGAACATTTCAATGGATCAGTAAGAGTAATATATGGATTCATTATTATCACCAATTTGCTTAAAATTTATTTTAAAACTTGTTCATGAATGGGGTGAGAGGTGATCCAGGGATCACCTCAACCCATACATACTGGTTTGGAGGCTTTTTCTATAATGTTACCCCATACATATTGAAGGTTCCTGGGGGCTTTTTCTGGGTTCCCAATTCATTTCTTTGAGTTTTTTCAAGATTTCATCCTTTTCTTTAAATGGAATTTCTTTCTCGTCTCTGATATACAGATGTAAATCAGAAGGTAAAGTACCGTAGTACTTTTTGTAGAGGTCTATATAGTTTGATAACTTGATCATTCTCCCTCTTGGTGTATCATTGGGCCTTATACACAGTTTTGCTGCCAGAGTCATGCATTCATTTATGCTTTCAGCAGAATAAGCCAGGTGAAGAGGGGCTGGTTCGCACATAACTTCACTCTGGTCTCGCTGGTCTTTTATGTTTCGTGGTTCAAGGTCATCTCCAAGATATAGTCTGCGGTATTTTGACGCCTGGGGCCCGATAATAGCAGGGATTCCCCAGCGGTTAGCACCGGTAGCTATGGCAAAAGCTTTTTGTGACATGGCCCCCCATGCAATTACACAAACCCCAATACGATTTACAATGTAATCTGCTACTTCGGTGAAGTTGTTCTCAAGCGGGACTTTGGCAAATATATTTGTTATTTTAATAGCACTGCCTATAGCATGAGCATTTGCAACACAGGGGCCTAAATTTAGAAGACCTCCTTTATCAAAGTCGCCCGGATATTTTTCATAAAGTGTTTTACCTTCTTCGTCTTTGTATAAAGCTATGTCCATGGCTGCACACCCTGCAGCTACCACAATGTATCCTCTTTTAAGGTATTCTTCTGCAATAAGTGCTATTTCTTCTTCTCCCTTATCGTAGTTGGAGCATGCTGCCAGGGCTATGACTCCTGGTATGTCTCCAAAGACTATGGGTGCGCCTACTTTACGTATCTCAACATCCTGTACAGGGCCTCTGCCAGAGCGTATCAGATACTTTTCAGATGCAATTTTTTCTTCTGCAGCCATACGTATCAGATCGATGACGGGGATATCCTCAGGGCAAGCTTCCATACATTTACCACAACCAACACAGTTCCCATAGAAACTGGCTAAAAGAGAAGTGTCTCCATTTTTAGCCTCAGATAATGAAGCGGTAATTGGTAACATGGCAAGACACACCCTCTCGCACTGTCCACATTCAACGCAGTCATGGATAATGGACTTAAGGTCCTTTTCTTCCTGTAATGATTTTTCATTGAGTAAAGATCTGGCTTTAACTTTAAGGGCTAGATCTACGGCTACTTTCCCTACCTGGTCCACATCTCTTATTAAAACCCCTGGACTATCCCCATTCATGATTTCACTGACAATTTTTTGGGGGCTTTCTCTGGTTCTGTCAGGTAGGCCTAATGAACACTTGTCACTTGTAGCTATGATAGGAATGTTTCTTTCTGCGCATAATTCAAGTATATCTGCCCGTATACATTGCTCATCAAGAACAACCACATCAGGGATTCCCGCTCTTATAAACATCAACTGTCTGGATATGGACCCTACTATTTTTGAACCGGGCGAATACCTTTGCTGTTCTATTGCTGTACAGCATAGTCCACAGATCTCAATGTCTTCTAATAACTCTATTTTATCTGCATAATCTATTATTTTGCTACTTGGAGCTATGTTATGCCCTATACATAGTATAACTGGTTTTTCGCTGTCTACAACTCCCATCCCAATTTCAAGAAGAGGAGTATCTGGCTCTCCTTTATCCAGATCATAAAGATTTATTTGAGCTATTTCAGCTATTTCCAGTGCTAAATGATCCAGTATACCTGCATGAAGTGCTTTTGATTCAAAATCCATGTGAGCACCTTCCTGACCAGTATGGGCAGAAGCCATGAGATTGGTAAGTTCTTTTTCAACACAGCTCATGACCTCATCCAGTTCATTAGCTGTTCTGGGCGTTATCCCTGTCAGGGTGGTAATGATGGGTGATGTTAAATCAATTGAATTACTGTATTTTAGTTCCATGTCCGGGTTTTCTTCCAGTAATTCGTCTGTCAAGTCTCTAGCATGAGCTGCGTGTGTTGAAGCACCAATACATGCTGTCAGGAGTGCTATCCTGGACTGCTGCTTTTCCAGATTTATTCCACATGCTCCTTTCTTATTGTTTGATAGATCACATTTACCATAGGTACACATACAGCACATATCACAGAGGGGAGCATAAAAAGGTTTGAAATATGAAAGCAGATTCAAATCCCATTCTCGAAGTTGGGGATAATTTAAACTTACATTTTTTTTGTGTGCACCATCTGCTTTCTGTTTTTGATCTAAATAGACATCTATATCTTTGAAATCTACGTCCAATCCTTTAATTATTACTGAATTATTTTCTTTCTTGGGTCTGGTTTTAAACAAAACATCACCTTTATATACTATCATGATTAATCATTATTATATAAGTAGTGTTTGCACATCATTTATAAAGTTATTGGTGATATTATGTCAGCATGGAATCCAGCATTAATAAGTATTAATCAGGCCAGGATCTGGCCTCCAGAAATGGCTGCTTTGACTATAAAGCAGTCAAAAAGACCTCTTTTTATCATGGGGTCACTGTTAAATATTATACCTGAAAAAATAACTGAAAAATCCATAAAAGTTGCAAAAAAAAGTAATGCAACTGTGGTTGCAACAGGAGGATCCAATTTAGCTCTGGATAAATTTGAATTCAAACCTGATTATACCACAGGTGCCGTGGAAATAATAAACAACCTCAAAAATCCGGACTGGAAAGGTTTCGATGGTAAGGGAAACTATGATCTGGTACTGTTTATAGGTGTTCCTTATTATCTGGGCTCACAGGGACTTTCCACCTTAAAAAACTTTGCCCCCCACATAAAAACCCTTACTTTATGCCGTTTTATGCATCCAAATGCCGATATGTCTTACCCCAATATACCCTACGAAGAATGGCTGGACTGGCTTTCAAAACTAATTGATCATCTGGATCAATAGAAAGCCTTTTCTTTTTTAAATTAATTTTTGATAAATCCCATAAATATGTGTTAATTAAGTTTATTAAAAGCTGTTAAAAAATTGATTTGCAATAATAATCACTATTATTACTGTGTGAAGCATATATGGCTAATTTAGGACTATTTTTTTCAAAAAATACTGTTAACTGCACTTTTTTTTATTTTAAAGGAATATTTAAGTAAAAAAAATAAAAATAAACTTTATTTTTAATTTTAAGTAATAAAAAAGTTTATTTTATAGTTTATAAATAAAATGAATATTTCTTCAATATTTTAAAATTATTTAATTGTTTATTAAGGCTTACAATAAATTTAAACATTTTAAAAACTCAGTGATTTAAGATTGAAATAATCATTTTGTATTATTGTAATATATAAAGATTACTACTTGTCCTGAAAGAGAAAAGATTTTTATAAGGAAAGTATAATTCAAAATTAATAATAGATTACCTGAGGAAATGAAATGAAAGGGAAGTGGGCATTTATAATTTCAGTGTTTGTTTTTGCACTGGTATTTTGCAGTGCAGTGACTGCAGCTAATGTAACTTACAATTATACTGCTTCTGATGATTTTAACAGAGGTAATGGCACTGGTTTAAACACTTCTAATAACCAGTTGCAGCTTTCCAGTAATTCTTCAGCATCCAGTTATTCATTTATCTGGGTTCCTAACAGTAATGAGGGAACTGTATCTAAGGTTAATACTGTTACTGGTCTGGAGGTGGCTCGTTATAGGGTTGGTCCTTCTGCAGGTTCTTCTCCTTCTCGTACTACTATTGATCTTGATGGTAATTGTTGGGTCTGTAACCGTGGAACTGGAACGGTGGTTAAGATTGGTTTGTTTGAAAATGGAGGTTATTTTGACCGTAATAATGATGGTTATATTAACACTTCCAGGGATCTGGATGGTAATGGTGTTATAACAGCAGATGAAATTCTTCCTTGGGGTGAAGATGAATGTGTGTTGTGGGAAGTGGTGGTTATACCAGGACGTGAAGGTACCTATAGGCCGGGAAATTATACTGGAGGATATTCTAATGTTCCTGGACCCCGGGGGATTGCTGTTGATAGTCAAAACAATATCTGGGCAGGTACTTACGGCACACATAAATTTTACTATATTGGTTCTGATGGTCAAATATTGAAGACAGTGGATGTTTCATCAGCAGGACATGGATCTTATGGAGCAGTGATTGACCAGTATGGTGTATTATGGTCTTCTGGAGGTGTTGGGAATAATATTTTAAGATTAGACCCGTCAAATGACACATTCAAGAGAATTAATCTTCCTCACACTGCTTATGGACTGGGACTTGATAGAAATAATCATTTATTTGTTTCTGGCTGGACATATTCCCGATTCTCCAGAATCAACATTCTCACTGGCACTATTGAATGGACAAAACCATGCCCATACCAATCCAGGGGAGTTGTTGTTACAGATGATGGTGATGTGTGGATTGCTAATTCTGCAGCAGGAACAGTGACTCGATATTCTAATGATGGTGACTTTAAAGCTACTATAATTGTTGGAAACACTCCTACCGGTGTTTCAGTGGACAATCAGGGTAAAATATGGGTGGTGGACTATGGAGATGAGTATATTCACAGGATTAACCCGCAAAAGGTTGATTCAGGAGATATTGAGAATGGGGTGGAATTATCCAAAAGAATCATCGGAGGTCTTCATTATGGTTACAGTGACATGACCGGGGTGGTGTCCAACACCATCACCACAAACAAAGGCATATGGACTGTAATCCATGACACACAGATTAACAATGCTCTTTTGGGGGAAAGTGTCCTGGAACAGTTTTGAACCAGAAGGCACCAGAATAAAAGTGCGTGTTAGAAGCTCCAACGATAAACAAAGCTGGTCTGCTTGGGAAGAAGTAATTAATGGTGTTTTTCTTAGTTTAACACCTGGAGGCAGGTATTTAGAGGTTGAAGCAACTCTGTTTAGAAATAAGGGTAGTGTTTCACCTGTGCTTTATGATTTAGCTGTTAAAGCTTTAACTGCGGATGTTACACTCACCACAATTGTGGATAATCCGGTACCTCGCATGGGAGACACTGTTATATTTGTAACCATGGTTAGAAATAATGGGCCTGATACAGCAACCAATATAATGGTTTATCCTGTGTTACCATCTGGATTTACGGTGATTACACCTTCTGTGGGAACATACAGTGACGGAGTATGGGGTGTTGGAGTTTTATGGCCTGGTGAAAAAGCAACACTGGAAGTTACAGGAGTTATAACACCGGAATTTGCAAGTAAAAATATTAATTATTGGGTTAGTGAAACCCATAATGAATATGACCCTACAAACAGTTCAGTATCATCTGCAAGTGTTTATGTTCCATTTCAAAATGTTGAATTAAGCTATGAATTGAAAAATGGTAAACCTACGCTTACTGTAAGTAACACTGGAACTGATTATGCGTTTAATACTGCAATAAAAACTACTATACCTTCAGGATTCACTCCTGAACCCTCTCATGGTTCATATAATAATGGGTTGTGGTTTATTGGTGCATTGTCTCCTGGTGGGGCGGTTGCACTGACTTTAACACCTATAATTAGTGGAGATAATGATCCATCTCCTCCTGTCTCTGTTGATGGTCACACCAAAGTTTCAAAAAAAGCAGTTCAAAAAAGAGGTTATTACAGGTATGGTGGTAGCATCCCTCCTCCTGAAAGGGATAATAGGACTGTTCCTATGCAGGATACTGGTGTGCCTCTTAATTTTTCTGGGCTTGCGATTTTACTGGTTTTATTTGGATCCTATCTTAACAAAAGAGAAGACAAGTCCAAAATCAATAAATGGCTTTTATTGATCATAGTGTTATTTGGAGTTTTATTGTTCTGCAGCACTTCATTTGCTGCAGGCACCAATCAGACCTATAACTCATCAGATGATTTTAATAATGGTACTTATAACAATGTAAATGGGTCAGGAGATAAACTGGAACTTTCAAACAGCACCAACCCCGCTCATAATTATATTTGGGTTCCTAACACTAATCAGGGCACAGTATCCAAGGTGGATGTGCGTACAGGGCAAGAAGTGGCCAGGTATCGTACCAGCCCTCAAGGTAATGCTCATCCTTCCAGAACAGTGGTAGATTCTAATGGTAACTGCTGGGCGGCTAATTACCAAACAGGAACCGTGGTTAAAATCGGCCTATTAGAGAATGGAGGATATATTGACCGGAATAATGATGGAACAATTCAAACAAGCCGGGATCTGGACCATAATGGAGTGATCACTGGAAGTGAACTCTTAGACTGGGGAAAAGACGAATGCGTGCTTTATGAAACAGTTTTCATACCGGGACATGAAGGTACATACGTCCCTGGAACATATAAAGGAGGTTACGCTAATAACTGGGCGAATCCCGGGCCACTGGCACTTGCACTGGACTCTAACAACAATGTGTGGGTGGGATGCTATGAGTTAAAGAAGTATTTCTGTCTTGATGGTGCATCTTGCCAGATCTTGAAAACCATAGATGTTTCACCGGCAGGGCACACACCTTATGGGGCTGTGATAGATAAAAATGGCATTATATGGTCTGCTGCTGGTCCAAATAACAATATTCTCAGTCTTAACACTAAAACCAGTTCTTATACAAGAATAAATCTTCCTCACTGGACGTATGGCGTGGCCCTCGATGGAAATAACCATCTTTTTGTCACAGGTTACGTGAATTCACGGATTTCAAGGATTAACACCTTAACTGGTGGGGTGGATTGGACTAAAACCGCTCCATATGGGGCGAGGGGAGTTATGGTTACTGAAGATGGTGATGTGTGGACAGCTAATCTGGAATCAGACACAGTTACCAGATTCTCCAACGATGGTATTTTGAAAGCTACAATACAGACAGGAAAGGGACCCAGCGCTTTATCAGTTGATAGTGAAGGTAATGTCTGGGCTGTTGACCATAATGATGTTTACATTCACCGTATAAACCCTGCAATTAATGGAGTGGACTTCTCCAAAATGATAGTCTCTGGAACACACGTGGGCTACAGCACCATGACCGCTCCAACATCTAAAGTTTATGATAAGGGAACCTGGACAGTAATTCACGATTCACTGACTGATAATGCTTACTGGGCCACTATAAGCTGGAACAGTCACCAACCAAAGGGCACGAAAGTAACTGTACGTGTTAGAAGTTCCAACGATAAAACTAACTGGTCCAACTGGGAACCGGCAAATAATGGGCTTAATTTAAAATTAACACCAAATGGAAGGTATCTGGAAGTTGAAGTGACTCTTGAGAAATTTAATAGTACACAGTCGCCTGTAGTTTATGATGTTACTGTAAATACTTTGGATTCTACTGCTTTAACAACTGATCTGGGTGTGACTATCACTGGAAATCAAAGTAGTTTGAATGTTGGGGATACAGTTAAATTAACCGTTACAGCTTTTAATAATGGTCCAAATAGTGCAAGTGTTAAGGTTAATTACAAAATACCAATTGGTTTGAAGTTATTAAGCAGTCAGGGCACTGGAACTTACGATTCCGATACTGGAATTTGGAATGTGGGAGTTTTACCTGCTGGAGGTGATGCTACAATGGAGTTGATTCTTCAGGTTAATAATGCGGGTTATTTTGTTAATTTAGTTAGTATTTATGGTGATTTGGCGTTGTTCAGTACTAAAAGTTTAAGTTCATTTCTTAAAAGGGTTGTTAAAGCTTGGTCTGTGAAAGCAGCATCTTCAATGCCTGATTCTAATCCAGGTAATAATCAGGCGAGATATGATTTAACCTCTGTTGATCCTGGACAGACTTCTAATGCGAATATATTGCCTTATGATTTCCCGGATAATATTAAGCCTCCTAATCAGGATAATTCTCCTAAAAAACCGGATGATCCACTTTTACCTCCTGATAAACCTCCTGAACCTCCTGATTATGGGCCTTTATATCCAAAAACACAATTAGATAGGGATGTAGCTGCTGTTAGAGAAGCAATTTCACGAGGCGAATTGAATAAATCTGTACTGCCTAAGTGGAATTTGACAACAGAGGAGAAAGTTGATGATTGGGAAACTTTCTCGATGATGGTGGATATTGCTGCAGAATTACTTTACATAGGATCTATTGCATCGACCCCAGGTTCAGGTGAATACTTGCAACAGGTGAAAAATGGAATGATAGAAGCTATGAGTAGTCTCAAAATGGCTGCCAGATACTTCACCACAAACCCACGAAAGGCATTTGATTTGTTAAAAAGAGGATTCCAGCAGGCCGGTGAGAGTTTTGTGGATGATGCGTTCATGGAAGCGTTATCAAAAAAGACGTTCCGTTTGGATCCTAATGTTGCTCAAACGTTATTACAGGAAGCTCTTTGCAAGATTTTCCCAAAACAAGCAGCCCAAATCCGAACCTTACTAACCTTACTGGGTGGCATAAACTTTATCAGCGACCCACTTGAAATATATAAAGCATGGGGAGACGTGGTTTACAGTTTTGCGGTTGATGGAATAGGTCAAGGTAATTATGGCAAAGCTGTTGATGAATTCTGGGAAGCCCTTAAAAAAACATTTACTGAACCCATATAATTATATTTAAAAAGGCAGGGTTCTATGGAGATGTGATTAATATTGAAAAAAGTAAAAACATGGATGAAAATTCTAGATACAGCTCTTGACTTAAAAGATCGTGTAAATACTTCACTTGGGAGAGAAACAAGTGTAGAATGGAATAAACGAATGCTTAAAGAGGATTGCGAGTATTTAAGAGGCTTAAATTTACCAGGTTTACCTGAAATACTGGATGAAATTCAAGATATTTGGAAATCTGGTTTTTATGAGAAGTTTATGTTAGCTTTTGAAGAAAGAAAAATGGATAGTCGGCATTTGACTTTTGAAGAATTATCACGTAATCGTTTAATGGTTTTGGCTGGTGCAAATTTACCTGCAACAGATTTGAGAACCATTGCATTCAGCAAAACAAGCTTAAATGTTTTTCGTTCCATGCGCCCCTTGATAGAAACTGCATACTACCTAAACAGCGGACGTCCTTTTTCCTGGGATGACAGCTTGAATATAGCATTCAGTGGACTAGATGCACGCCTACTTTTTGCTTTGGATAGATTTGACCAAGTTAAAGATGTTCCTGAACCAACCGCAGAATTCTTCCAGAAACTGGGTGAAACACAAATATTCGACAAAAAAACCTCAGATTTCTACTTAACAATAACAAATCTGTTAATAGACATAGAAAATGAAATATTTGGTATGAGATTCCGTGATTTTAATTCAGACTATGTTCCAACAGAAGGCTTATTTATCCAACTACTTGCAGGCTGTAATGCTGTGCACCATAACCGGGAACATATTATCGAAGAGGATATTATTAAAGCTTATAAAACTTTTTTAAAGTTCATAAAAACTGACATCACTAAGTATAAGGCTATTCCTGAATTGGTTGAGGATATGGACGCTAATCATGAAAAAATGGAATCTCGTGGTCTTTTAGTGTGTGAAAAATGTGGTGGATACTATCAGCTCCAATCTGATGAATCTCCAGATGACTTCTCTGATACTTGTGAGTGTGGTGGAAAATTCAAATTTATCCTAGAAAAATAACCTTCCTAATAAGCCATATATCAAAGTGAATTATAAAATATCTTTCGGTTTGAAATTATTAAGCTACAATGGGGGGGGGGGGAACATATGATTCAAACACTGGTATTTGGAGTGTAGGGATATTACCTGCTGGAGGTGATGCTACAATGGAATTAATCCTTCAGGCTAATAATGCTGGTTATTTTGTTAATTTAGTTAGTGTTTATGGTGATTTGGTGTTGTTCAGTACTAAGAGTTTAAGTTCAGCTCCTAAAGGGGTTGTTAAAGCTTGGTCTGTGAAAGCAGCATCTTCAATGCCTGATTCTAATCCAGGTAATAATCAGGCGAGTTATGATATAACTTCAATTGATCCAGAACAAACCGCTGATACAAATACTTTTACGTATGATTTTCCTCCTGTTACTCCACCTACACAGCCACAACCACCGAATAATCCTCCTACACCCCCTGGACCTACTCCACCTGAACCACAACCTCCAGGTCCAACACCTCCAAATAATCCACTACATCCTACAGGTCAGCTTGGACGTGATATTGCCGGAGTTAGAAATGCTGTTTCAAGTGGAAGTACTGATGATAATATACCAGAATGGAATCCCGGACAGGATAATACCAATTCTAATTCAAATAGTGACATATATGAAGTAATTAATCATTTAAAATTCATTTTAGACATGTTGATGTTACTTGATGACATTTCAACTATACTTTTCCTCATTAGTTTATCTGCTCTTCTTATTTGGGCTCTTTTTGCAGTGTTAGGTAGCTTAGGGGTTTTTACAGGGTTATTTGTAATCTACTGTATTGCGTTATTTTTAATAGCTATTGGAATAGTAATTTATTTCACAGCACGTCCGTATATAGAAAAATTGTTGAAGGAAATCTTTAAATGATAAAAGAAGTGAAAATTGACATGAAAGTTGAAGGTTTACGTCTTTATATTATGGAATTAGACCCATTGAGACTTCCTACAAAATTTGGAGTATATCCTTATAGTTTGAGAACATATTTTGAATTCCTCTCTAAAGATAAAGAGCGAAGCCAAGTTAAACTAAACAAAAAATTTTATCAAGAAATTGTAGAAAATATGAAAGCCTATCGAACTGATACAGAAGTTAGCTCTAAAGATTTAACAGTATTGTTCTTGTCCTTAATTGCAGTATTGATGTTTTTAGGGTTAGGATCAGCAATAGTATCAGTAATTTTTTCACTTAGTCTTTTACAAGGTGTTATTTTTTTAATAATACTATCAATTCCAACGCTTTATTTATATTTTGCCTGGATGGGAACAAGACGAAGAAACTATCTTGGAAAAAAATACGATGAAAACATAAAAAGAGCAGTACAGCA
This sequence comes from Methanobacterium sp., assembly GCA_039666455.1. Taxonomy (NCBI): domain Archaea; kingdom Methanobacteriati; phylum Methanobacteriota; class Methanobacteria; order Methanobacteriales; family Methanobacteriaceae; genus Methanobacterium; species Methanobacterium sp. The sequence goes on from JAVSLW010000014.1 coordinate 60,948, forward strand.
CTTAATTGATTATGGTAGAAATAAAATTATAGAAGAAAACCTCAATCCCAAAGATTTTCCTATTAAATTAAGACATAATGATTATACTGGTTTAATTTATGAAAAGAAGGGTAAAAATAATTATGTGGGGTTTTTTAAGAAATGAAGAATAAAGAAATTGTTTTAATTGTTCTATTTTATTTATTTGTAATTGGAAAAACAATTCAGCTTTTTTATTTCCCAAATCCTGCTTTAAGCGTTATTCGTCAGGATTTTTTATCCTACATATTGATTATAAAAATTATAATGATTTTAATTGTATTTAGTTTGATACCTGGTTTTTATATTGTTAGGAAAGCATTTAAAGAAAATTTATCAGTTGAATTTAAAAAGAGATTCATTCAAGTAATTATGGGATTTTCTGTAATTCCACCTTTAATGACTTTGCTTAATAATTATTTTACAGGAGATTATCTATTTTCAACTTTTCTATTTGTTTACGGTGTTATATTCACTGTAATAGTCTTCATCTTGAGAGATTCAGGAGAGCAAGAAATTATTTGAACGAAAGTTAGTCTGATGAATGTTGTACATTCACATAGACAAAGACAGTACAGTAATAAAAGTATGGAATTGTCATGTCTTTAAAGAAAAATTACCTATTCTATCCCCTAAGAAATCATAGATTTTCAACGGCCTTGCTAAATCATGAAAAAAGGAAGGATTTAGATATGTTTATGAATCATCTTCGTGGCGTTTGTTTATCTCTTTTTTTGAAGCTTCCTCCTCCCCCCTAAAATACAGGGCCCTCCCTGTCTACCTCCAATCGGGATATGTGGCGTTCCAATGGAGTTCATGCAGCGTGCCATTACAGCAGCACCCATTGCAAGAGCATCAGATACAAAAATTGTGTTTTTATAACGGTCTTTTGAATAATCTAAAATAAGTTCAGGTTTTCGTCCAGTTATTCCAGCTCTACCAGTTACACCAAGCATGGATCCCGCCTCAATAACTCCTTCTTCAAATGCTTCATCACTTAACCTCTGCACAATTTTTGCACTTACATAATCAAGAGTTGCAAATAAAGTGTGAATATCACTTTCAGCACATATTTCATGACCAGTATCAGTTAATTTAGGAATCTTATCCCCATTTTTACCTACATCACAGCCTATAAGAGTTGTTCCTGAATCATAGGCAGCTTTTGGGTCTACTGGTACTGTTCCAAACCTATCCCTGTTTTCTGGAACACGCCCTATATCCAGATAATCATGGACCTGCTCAGCATACTCTTCTGCAGCCTTCCAATCAGCCTTTTTAAGTATATCTTTAGTATAAAGGTCCAGAGCTGCTCCTCCACGTTTGTCTACATTGTCAGTTCCACGTATTATGGCATCAGATACTGCACCCGCAAGACCACAGAAATTACCTACTGTTCTTGCATATGGTTCCTGACCGTTTGTAATCCTCCCGGCAAGTGTGGTTCCAAAGTCCATAGAAACACAGGGATTACGGAAATCAACATCTGTCCATTTAGCACCCACCTTAATACCTGCTGTTACAAGCTCTCCTTCCATTTCATTTGCAACAACCGCCTTTCCTGTTGGTGGAAGTACGCTTGCTACAGCGCCATCAAACATTACCCTATCCAGCAGTGAAAAATCTCTTAATTTTGCAGGAAGAGCATCTTTTGAAATTGCAGGAGACATTTTCCCTGGAGGAATTCCCGCATCAAGACAACCGTCTGCAAGAGCAATTATGAGCTCTCCAACCTCTTTAGGTGATGCAAATCCTGCAGTAACCCCTGTAGAACGCACAACAAAATCAAGATCTTTTTCCATGTCTATTTTTGAACGTTTAACTGACTCTAAAATTGTATCTTTGACCATCTCAGAAACAGATTCCTTTGTAAGCTCTACTTCCCAAACAGTTTCACCAAAGACCTTTTCACCTTTTTTTGGAGGTCTGATGTCTCTGGTCATTTTTACAGTCTTATCCAGAAGATAGGTCCTGCTGGTGTTTAAATTTGTGGCAGTAAGAATGCATTTTGTGGTTGTATTTCCAAGTTCAACTGAAGCCACGATATAGTATGTTTCAGGTTTCGTTGAAATTCCTGCGCCTGCTCTTTTTCTGGTGTATGCTGTTGATTTTATATCTGCAAAAGATACATATCTGCTTTTTGCAATTACTGGCTTTGGACCCCTATTAAATATTTTTCCAATTAGTGACAATGAATATCCTCCAATTAAAAACTATAACTTCTCTGTCAAAAAGGAGATATAACACCCTGTGACTCAATATTTTCTTGTGCATCCTATTACGCCACTACGATATTATACGGTGATATATATTCTTAGTATTATATAACATACGTATATAATAACTAAGGTTAATCCTGCATATCTTGTAATTTTCTTTTCCAATCCTGCAAATAAAAGGAGTAATACTGTAACAAAAACCATTAACGGTGCGTCAAATGTAATTGAAAGAGATTCTATAGGAATATTCATAAAAAGTGTCGGTATTCCTATCCCTATCATTATATTGAATACATTACTACCAAGTACTGTTCCAATTGATAGGCTATGTAATTTTTTCATTGCTGAAGTTAAAGTTACTACAAGTTCAGGAGCACTTGTTCCTATTCCCAGTGCAAACAGCCCAACTATCATTTTAGGTATGCCTCCAATTTCTGCAAGTTCAACTCCACTATAAACAAGTAATCTGCATCCAATTATCAAGCCTATAAGTCCTATAATTACAAAAAATACATTTTTCCAGCTAATAGATTTTTTTTGTGAACTTTTGCTATTTTTAGAGTTTTCTTTTTGAGCCCTTATTAATATCCACAGGTATACAACATAAACAGATATAAGTACAATTCCCACCATTCTTGTAATTTCATTAACAAAAAGTAAAAATCCCATAAGTATTAGCACCGTTAAAAGGGTCATCATCCCATCACGCATTATTTCCTGGCGGTTAGTCTGGATTACCCCTGCTACAAAAGCTGAAATACCCAGTATCCCTGCAATATTCCATATATTTGATCCTATAACCACCCCAACTCCAATATCACTACTACCGGTTAAAGTAGCTATCATTGCAGAACCAAATTCAGGAAGTGAAGTTCCAATAGCCGATGCTGTAACACCCAGTATTATCTCTGAGATTTCGAGAGATTTTCCTATATCAACTAAATTATCAACGAATAAATCTGCAGCTTTTATAACTATTAACAATGAAATCACTAAGATTCCTAATAGTCCAGTTAATTGAATCATGGTTACACAGAAACTATATTTTTTCCTGCTATATAAATATTTAGGAAATATTCGTGCAAAATTAAAAATTAACTCAAAAAATAACTTAATTTAAAAAATAAAGAAATTTAGGCGAATGACCGCCTTTTTACTTAGAGCAATTTGAACATTGGGTGGTCTTCAACTGCTTCTGTTCCTATATCCTTAGCTGCTTCTGCTATGAATATATCACACATAGCACATGCAGGGAAAGCCATTCTTGAGTTTTCGATAGGACCAAAAAGTACAAAGTCCCCTCCGGCCATTTGCTGGACAAGGTTTGAACCTATGTCACAAACAGGCCATGCCTCTTTGTGTTCTTTTTTGTATGCTCGAAGCCAGTCCCAGGCAGATGGTACGTTGTGGATACCGCTACCAACCGGGTATCCCCATTTGCTTTTAACCGCAAATGATGTTCTGCATGCAGGTCCTGCACCCTGACCAAGTGGTGTAATAGCTACATCCATGAACGGTTTGGTAATTCCACATGCCTCAGACATTGGAAGAAGTCCATCATCTAATGCTGCTCCACCGTTTTCCCAGATATTGATTTTACCTTCAACACCAGCTTCCATAGGGTTAAACCCAAGAACTATAGCTGCGGAAATATCTGTTTCTGCAACTGCATCCAGTTCAGCCTGCTCTGAAGCCATGTTTATGGAGTTATAGATCGCTCTTTCAGATAACCCTGCTTCTTGAGCGTATTTTGCACCTGCAACTTTAGCCTCTGCTGATGTTGAATCTATCATGAATGGTGCTTCTGTTACATCACCCACAAACTCCAGGTATTTAACTATTGCTTCTGGTGTTGCACCGAAGGTCTGAACAATACATGGATTTCCTGTAACGTCAGCCATTTCTTCCATTGTTTTTATGAGTGCTTCTGCTTTGTCTTTATCAAAGACGCCTGCTTTTTCATCGCTTATAATACTGTGACCACCATAAAAGATGGTTCCTGCAAGGACAGTTGGATATTCACCAGGCTGGCCTCCAACTTTTACTCCAGCAACATCTATTACAACTTGTTCTTTATCAAATCTAAACATGCGTAAACCTCCTAATTACATACCTAAAGCTTGTAGGAATGCTCCAATTGCTACAACTTTGAATGCTACAAACAGGATTATGAGTCCTATTATAATTCCGTACAAAATACCAATGTCTCTACCTATTTGCTGACCCATTCTCTGAGAGATTTCACCCCATGCAAACTCTACTTTTTCGTCCATGTCGTCTAATCTCTCATTTGCTTTATTAAAATCATCTGAAGGGACAATAGGGCGAGGTATAACATTTTTTTCTTCTTCTGCCATAATTTATGCCCCCTATCTTAGTGCCCAGAGTACTGGAAGACCTACAAGGAGAACTGCAAGTATGAATCCCAGTGCCATACCATAGATCCTGGTGGCTATAAGGCCTGCAAATAATCTCTGATCTCTTCCAATTAAACCGGTTCTGTATTTAACATCTTCTGCTACTTTTCTTATTCCTCTAATATTAGGTTTATTTGATATTAACATTCAAAACCCCCATTTATATTAGCAGTATGGTTCCAATAACCAGCGTGAAGACCAAACCAATCATTATCCCCTGGACTTTACCAGAGTACATACCTGCAAATATTCTCTGTAATCCACCAACAGACTTAACCTGGGTTTGGATGTTTCTCATTCTTGCCTCGATTAGTGCTGTCTCTGGAGTTACAGGTGGTATTTCTTCACCTTCTTCTTCTTCTCCAGCGCCTTCTTCTACTTTTATGATCATTGCTTCTTCTTCGAAGGCTCCCGGGTCTTTTTCTATGCATTCTTTAACTTTTGCCTGGATTTGACCTGCGTCCTCCACGTCGATCAGGCTTACAATTTCCATTTGCTGCTGGAATCTTTCAATACCTTCATCTGGTATGTTTTCAATGAATGGTATGGCGCCTGTAGCACCTACGATTTTTCTTTTCTCATCCACGCCGTTTGCATGTAATGCTTCAATACTCTGCCCTGTGATGTGTCCCTGCACCTCTGAACCACATAAGATCAGGAATCTTATGTTTGGATTGGATATCAGGTTAGCGAGCATTTTTTCAATTCCAAGGTTTTCTGTTTTACAGGGTCCTGCAATTGCAGCTCCTGCAGCAACAGGTATATCCTCGTTGTGTGATGCGAGAGTGGTTGCTGCTACTGGACTTTCAGGGTCACCTACTATGTAGTCCCCATTTATTACAGGCCATCCTTCTGCTGGTGATTTCTTTTCAGCCACTTAATACACCTCCTACATAAATAGAGCAACCAGTAGAATTAGCCCCACTATAAATCCATATACTATGTTTGTTAGTTTACCAGCGTTCATATAAACGCCTTCTCTTCCAGGAAAAGACCCTGGAGAAACTGTGGTTGGATCAAGGCATGTGTAAATATCTTCTACTGCAACCTCTAATTCGTCTAATTGTTCATTTATTGTGTCCATAGACACTATTACAACTTCTCTACCTATTGCGGCCCCTATCATCCCTGTAGAAGGGTCTAAAGTTAAGTTCATTTCAGGAACAACTTTTACGAGTGGTAACATTTCTGCCATTTTAATTCCTCCTTAGTGCTCCTCTTCTTTAGGCCACATTCCAGACCATTTAACTGATGCTGCGTCTTCTGCTGATGCTTCAAGGAACGATTTGATGGATGCAAACCATGCTAATGCACCAATTACAGCAATTAGCCACCATGCACCAGATATTCCTATTCCAATTAAACCTACAATTGCCATGGCCATGAATCCAGTGGATGCAGCAAGTTTAAGAGTTCTGGTTTGATTTTCATTTGGGCCTAAACATGCGTTAAACGGGTGCTGTATAGCCATTGTATTTAAGATGAACAGTAATGCTATAAATCCAGTTGAAATGACTGTCTGCTGTATTACTGGCATTGCAAAGCTTCCAGCTATAGCTGCTGAAAATCCAAGTACAGATAATGCTGCTGCACCTGATAATTCTGCTGTGCACTGTACCAGTACTGGTATTTTCATTTTTATTACCTGTTTACCTACAACGGCTACTATTGTACCTACTATCATAGCTATAACTAATCCCATTATAGGGCCAAGTAGAGCTGAGTTAGCCCCAAAGAATAATGCACCTGCAATTCCTGCTAAGCTACCTACAATACCTATAGCAAGGGACATGTAACCTATGGAAGGTACACCTGTACCTAAACCATAACTTGCTACTCTTCTTATAGCGTCAGCACCCCAGATTATGGCTGCGACCGCTCCAAGAGCTGCAAACAGTGGCCCTAAAACTGGGCCTGCAAATGGTAGTAAGTATATACCTACAAGTCCTCCTACAATTCCAAGTGCTATGGTCTGTGAAGATGGTACGGCAGCACCTGCTGGTCCTCCAGCTGCTACTGACATATTAGATACCTCCTACAAGTAATAATCCTACAATTCCCACCACTATTGATACAATTAAACATACCAATAGTCCTCTGGGGAGTCTTTTGAATTTAGGGTCGTGGAAACCTTCTATGGTACCACCGATGTTGTATGAAGCTACAACCGCATTTATAAAGAATACTCCTAAAGCGAATATTCCGGCAAGTGTTGCTGCATTTACTGATACTGCGCCACCTATTGCTGCATAAGCAGGGAGTGCTGTAAGTGCATTGTATAGGAAGTAGTAGATTAATCCTCCACCAATTCCACCTAAAAGTCCACCTATAATTCCACTTACAAAACATACTGTTGGAATTCCGTGACCTTCAGTACCTGGTGTAACAAATTTATCCTGATTCATTTTGGTTATGGGGTCAGTGTCGACTTTAGCTGATGCGGGCACACATCCTACACCAAATATGTAAACCCAGTTACCTACGAGCATAGTTATACCCAGCATTAAACCTGAACCGATTGCACCTGCTGCTAAGACCAACCATAAAGGTTGACCAGTCATTGCTGCTGCTGTGATGAGTCCGGTCATACCACCACCTGCTGCAAGCATAGCAGTACCTGTTCCCACACCGGTTGCTGTTGCTATAGCTGCTGGAGCTCCCCCTACTGGTATGAAGTGTACACCTCCACCAATCAGGACTCCACCAACAGTTACGCCAACTATTACTAATGGATCCATTATATTTCCTCCTTAATCTTCCAAGTATGGCCCGTATTTATTCCGGGCAAATACTTCTAATCTGTTGTTAATGATTATCAATAGTATGAGTATCACCAGACCTGCAATGACTCCTCCTACTAATCCGAATACTATTGTAATCCAGAAGCTCAGGAATACTATGAGTCCAAATGCAAAACCAGTAACAGGCCCACCATATTTAGCACAGAAATAAACAACGTCCATGGAGTTTCTGGCACCGAGTTCAGCTTTTCTGGTTATGTCACCGTGAATAGCAACTGGAATACCTCCACCAAATGGATAGTGCTGGTATTCTCTTTCAGCACCATAGTGAACGTCTCCTGTTGATGAACCTATAGCACCAATTGTTATACCCCAAAGTACCGCAAGTAGCGGTAATGGGAATGGGTGCCCTAATCCGGGGATTGGTAAGGTCATTAAGTATGATAATCCTACTATTGAAAATGTTACAATAAATCCATGTCCTGTTATTGGTCCTAAGTGTTGTGTTATCACATCAAGGAACACCGGCTGGTTGAATTGTGATTGACTTACAATCCTACCCAGGTGTGATGTTGTAGCGAATGCTGCGTGGACCAATGCAGCTATAGCTGCACCTCCAGCTATCGCCATTATGACTGGTAGGTTTAATGATGCCATTAAAATAAATGCCACTGAACCAGCAATACCTGCCCATGTTCCCATCTGCACTGGTTCACCAGACACAGCTTTGTTAAACATTCTGTGAAGGTTACCCATCTGTGGGGCCAGTTGAACCTGAGAGTTAGGGTTACTCATGGATCCGACATCAGATTCTAAATCTTCTGCGGCTCCGGCAATAGTTGCAGCGGCTCCCATAAGAGCAACAACACCTAATCCTGTAATCATAGGGTCTACCATGTTTTTATCCTCCTTTTTAATATCTTTACTTTAAATAAAATAAAAAATAGGTGTTTGCGTTACACCTATTTTGCTGGGGAGATAAGAGCTCTTTCTCCTGCTGGTTCGAATTCTCTGAGTGCACCTTTAGCAAATTCGGCACGTATTTCAGAGAAGTCGAATTGTAGGTTATCGTCTGCAAATGCGATTTTTACGAGTGGGTTAAATACAAATGCGTCTCCTCTTGCAGCGTGAGCTGATTGAGCGATACCTGCGTATTCACCCTGGTGACCTACGTTCATAGCGTAGTTAGGATAGTTTGCTCCTCTTGCTTCAAGAGGTAATCCTTCGTCTCCTCTAATTGCAAATACGTTTGCGGCACCACACTGGTCCTGCAGGTCGTAACCATAGAATCCAAGTCTGGAGTGCTGTTCTTTGTGTAAGTACATGGATAAGTACCATGCGCTTAAACCAGTCTGAGCGTTTCCAGTAGCAAATCCAGTTGAACAACCTGCTGCTGCTGCAACAATGGATGCTCTCTGTGATCCACCAAATATGGTTTCTAAGAGTGCTGGGTATTCTTCGAACTGTTCAAGTGCATAGAAGGTAACTTCTGAACCTACATCAAGGACTGTTTCCATGGTGTTAGGTGCTTCAGTTAGTCCATATTTGTCTTCTACGTATTCTTGACCATAGTATGTGAAGTCGTCAAGCACATTGTCAGTGTAAGCTGCGGTTGCGTATTGTGTGAATCCGACACCACCTGACATGTATGAACCAAGCCAGATCTGGTCGTATAGAGCTGCACCAGCAGCCACAACATCGAGGGATACTCGTACTGGGTCATCTGCGTGTTTTCTGGATGACTGTACGATGTCACCTAAGAAACCGAATGCGATTCCACCAGGTTCGTTTTCTCCTCTTGCTCTTCTTACTGGTAAGTATGAACCCATGTGAACAACTTCTGCGTGTTTTGCAGCGTATGCGAAGTCACCAGTTGCGGCTTCCCCTGCTGCCTGTTTGTATGCAGAAATCATGGACATACCAATTTGCATAGCAGACCATCTGGAAGTTGTACCACCGTCACAGGTTCTTGAGACTATGGTTGGTATTCTTACGACCTGCCACATTGCGTCTCCTACTTCAGCTTTTAAAGCTTCAGCCTGGTCGTCAGGGAACATTTTGTTAATGTTTATGACGTAGGACTGGTCAATTTCGTCTGCTATTTCGTCGTTACCAGTGAAGATTTTTACGTAACTGTCGTACACCAATGATGGGTTTGTTTCCACCATGTGTTCTTGAACAACTGCTGCACCAGGCATGGCGTGGTTTACAGTTTCCAGGTAATGAGTAATTGTCTCAGGAGTAACTTCTTTACCTAATCTCTTTTCAATAACAGTGTGTGCGGTGTTTAAACCGACTACAACAGTTCTTCTTATGTCATCCCACATTTGCTGGATAGCAGCGTTGTTTACAAAGTGTAAATCGTCACCTTCAACAAATGTATCGGTTGTTGAAACCTGGTAAGGCATAAGTACCCTTTGACCGAGTGGTGTACCAACGTCTGGGTTGTACATTGGAATTCCACGTTTTTCGGCTATTTCTTTACCAGCATTTACGAATTCTGTTTTTCTTTCTGACTGTCTCCAGCCATCGAATTTGTAAAAGGTGGTTTTTTGCTCATCTGGTGCTTCTTCAAATTTCCTTTTCAAAGCATTTATAAATTTTTTATCAGCCATATTAATCACCCTCCTGATTTATTCAGGGTAGAACCCACCTTGGGACCTTAGTACGTGTATTCTTTGACATACTTCGACTGCGTCTTTGTCGTCTCTGTATGCTTCACCATCTACTCTGTAAATAGTGGTTTTGTCTTTAAGGGTTGCTTCGTCTAATGGTTCACCTAAAGCTACTGGTTCGTCGAGTTCATCACCAATCTGGTTTTTAACTGCTTCTACTACACCAGTGTCTTTGTTTAAGACCTGTCTTCTGAGCATGTCAAACATCATACCGTCTTCGTCAAGTCTTAGTGAGTGTCCGTGAACTGTTTTTCCTCTTATTCCTGATCTTGCAGGGTCAAAGAATTCAGTTTCAAGGAGCTCTTTGGAAATTTTTTCCAGGTCTCTTTCCCTGGCTTCGATAATCTGTCTTCCAGAGAGAGTACCTGCATCTGCTCCTCGATATCTGCATAAATATGCTCTTGATCGAAGATATGGTTGAGCTGGAGCAAAATACATTGAATCAGTGAACTGTATGTACCTTACTCTGTCACCGGCTTTTGCACCGTCGACTGGTTCGACGAGCTCCCTGATTGGGTCTTCTGGTTCATCCATTTCTTCAAGTGGTGGGTGAGCGCTTGGATATTCCTCACCAGGAGCTCTGTGTCCGAGTATGTTTACAACATCTTCGTCAGATACTTCCCTTAGTTTTTCAAGTTCATATTCAGGGTCTTGGAAATTACTTCTATTTTGGGCAACCTTACTGGTTCCAGGATAATATTTTGCCATTATCATGCACCTCCTAATGCTAACCTAACTTTTCTAATTATTTCATCCAACTTTTCCTGGGGGGCTGTTTCTCCTCTAATAACACCGCTTATTATATCCACGATTTCACCTTTGGTTTTAGGCTCTTCAGGCATCACAGCTTTTGTTTTAACACCAATTTTTGCAAAATCTTCAAAGTCAACAGGATACTCACATATTATTATGCAAGGTTTCTCCACATGTCGGAGTATTAGCCGGGCTTTGTATGTGATGTGATGCTTCACACCACCGAGGTGTACCACTATCAATTTATGCAAGTTGATTTGCTCTATTTCTGAGGGAGTAAGTCCAAAAAGGCTGCCTCCTCCAGCTGACGGAGCATCGTGTGGAACACCAGCTCCAGCATTTAATACCAGAGTGCTTGTCATTATGTTTGCTTCCCGCAATGCAAATGTTATTTCACAAACAGGTTTTGTTATGTGCCTCCTTCCAGGAGACATTGCAATTGTTAGTACGTCACTTCCACTTTGTGCGAATGTTCCTCTCTGGGCAATTCCTCCTCCTTCACCCATACCCATTGTTTCTCTACAGTCTACAATGTGTGTTCCCTTGCCAATCATTCTTCTTTTTTCCTTTTTAGTATTTTTGCTCTTTCACTGAGTTGTGCATTCTGGTCGGTTAAACCAACCATTTCCTCAGGAATTTCTTCTAATTCGGCCCCGTATTTAAGTTTATCGCTGACTGTTTTCTGTTTTCTTATGAATTGTCCGATGTGGATGTTATATCCAAATGGTAATTCATCTTCACACACTTCTTTGATAGAATCTATGACCTCTTCTGCTTCTATTTCCAATAGTATTCTGCCAGGTTTAACCTGCATTTTTACTTCTTCGCCATTTATTACAATAGTTTTGCTATCTGGGTGTCCTTCTTTGGCTGGAGGGAGTCTTGGTCCGTGTATAATCATTTTTTTGATACCTTCTATACTATCAAGACTGTTTAGCAATCTTTCAGCAGTATCTACGTTCAATAATCTGTGTGGAAAAATCTCGATATCCATTTGACTTAATGCCCCCAAAGTTAGGATTACTTAAATATTGCCTTTTATATCGGCAGCTGCCTCCACTACATATTTGAGTGGTTCTCTGAATTCATCAACCTGGCTGAATACGTCTTTAATTAGTCCTGAGGTTGCTTCTGGGGAGAACATCTGAGTACCTGCATCGAGTGCCATTGCGGCTGCTACACATGGTATAGCAAATCCTTTACTGTGCCTTGTAACGATGTGGTTACCATTAAAGATACCCGGTCCACCTCCACCGTAGATGGAGTGACTGAAGAAGGAGAATCCAACTGCAGTACCTTCTACTCTACCGAAGTCTACACCAGGTAGTCCTGTTGCGAATTCCAGAATATCGTTGTAGTATAGTAATGTTGAAGATACACCTTGAGCAGCTCTTGCAGCACCCTGGTTGACCATTGTAGCTGCCATTTGTCCTGCTGCGTTGTATGCGTTCCATTTGGCTAAGTCGTCAGTTCCATATAATTTGAAGTCGCCCATTTCTTTTTCGACTCCGATCACACCGTCTTCTTCTGCTTTTGCAACCAGATCAAGTATAACAGACCCTACTGTTCCTTCTTTACCGTTATCTTTTACAAGATCATATACAATGTTGTCTGCGTTCATTCCCTGGTAAGCTAAACCGAGCAGGTGCATTCTTTCAAATCTTCCTACTGCATCCCCCATTTCAAACATAGCTGTTTGTTCGAGGAGACTGGATAAAGCTGCTGCCTGCATTGTGTTTTTGAGAGTTGCTGCCACAACGTGGTTAACCATAATGTTCCTTAGTGCGTAACCTGGACCTTCTAATTTTTGAGGTATGTCAAGCATGGTAGCAATGTTTCCACCTGCGTATTCAACTGTTTGTGGATATCTACCTAAAACTGCTGCCTTTACCATGTTTGCATCATACATACTGATATCAAACTGGTTAACGATAGCCTGGATGAATGCAGATGCAGTTACCAATGAAGTTGCTGAATATTCAGCAGCCGCATCAAGCCTTGCGGATGGTAATTGAACTAATGCTCTCTTTCCACCTGCGAGAAGTTCGACTTTGGTGTTGTCCCCTTCTTCTACAAGAATCATTTCTTTTGCTTCCTGTGCTATGGCTTCAGCATTTCCGACTATGTCGAGATCCATTTCTCTTCCTAATATCTTTCCTCCAGCAACCTTTCCAGTCTTTAGAACGTTCTCTATACCTTCGAGGTTCACTGCTACTGTCCTCTTGATACCCTGCACGATACTCTTGATCGCTGGGTTTCTCAATGGACTTAAGGCTTCTATTGGAACTTGTTCTTCAACAAGATTACCTCTGTCGTCGTACAAGTCGATCTTATCTTCAAATCTTGCCATTTTTTCCCTCCTTGGAAATTTTTGTATATCAATTTGGATTTAAGTATCAATCCCCCCCAAAGAATTTGGCTGTGCCATCCTTATTTAATAAGGAATCCTTGGGAGTATGTATTGATATACGAGACTTCATTTAGATTCCATATATTATTAAACTTTCTTCTTGATTCAATTAGAAAAATTTATAAGGCATGAGCAATTTACCTGTTTTAAGTACAGATAACCAGTTTTTAGTACAGTAAAATCAATTATATCTCATAAAACCGTATATTTTCATGTAGTTTTTAAAAATAAGAAAGGAAATTATGGTGTTTATATCCACAATTTTTCTATTTAAATCAATTTAATATTATTTAAAAGGATAATTCTCCCCATATTAAATTGAAATTATTATAAATTTTGATTGAATAGAAAAACTAATAAGAGGATCTCATTTGATTACAAAAACCATAGATAATCCTAAATATAGAAGAGGGAAATTTTATGCGTACTACTTTCTTAAAAAACGGATATACTAATGCTAAGCCATTTTTAAATGTGCCGGGGGCAAGGCCCAGCTACTGGAAACATTTAGCAGCAGATTACCTGATGATATCACTGAAAGTAGAATGATTGATAGATATGTTTAACACTTAAAGCCATGGGAGGTTATCACTCCCATAGAACTGTATTCTAAACTGTGCACTCAGAGGGTGTTCAACACTCAAAACTTAACGCCACCATGTCGGAAAAAATTATATATGATTTAATTCTATACAAGTAGATACCATGCAAATTGTAGCAGACGTAGGCGGAATACCAGGTAAAGACTGCCGAGGATTTTGTAAATACTGTTATTTTAGAAAAGTAAAGGGCAATACTGCTTTTGGATGCAAAAATTGCTCTCCAGGAAAGGTAGGGTGTGATAGCTGCACAACTGGAGTTAGAGAAACAGGAAACGAATTTCTTCCACCATTTTTAGTTGTAAGTTCGGTGCAAAGCACTCTTATGTTAGGAAATTATCGTGATCAAGACCTTAAAGTGAATATAAGTGGCGGGGGAGATGTGAGTTGTTATCCCCACCTCATGGAAGTTGTTTCTGCATTTTCTGACTTTGGTCTTCCCATGCACCTTGGATATACAAGCGGTAAAGGCATAGATGATCCTAAAATGGCTGAAGATCTTGTTTCAAAGGGAGTTGATGAGGTTACATTCACTGTTTTTTCAGCAGATCCAGATGTAAGAAGAGAATGGGTAAATGATAGAAGTCCAGAAGCATCACTTGAAGCACTTCAAATATTCTGCAAAACAGCAGAAGTACATGCTGCCTCGGTAATTGTTCCTGGAGTAAATGATGGAGAAGATTTATTCCAGACATGTGCTACTTTAGAAGATTGGGGTGCAAAGGCATTTATATTAATGAGGTTTGCAAATTCCCGCAACCAGGGTTTAATACTGGGTAATGATCCTGTACTGGACGGTGTAAATCCACATAGTCTTGATGAATTTGAGGCACTGGTTAGAAAAATAAATGATGAATTCAGTTTCAAAGTGACAGGAACTCCAGTCTGTGACCCCGATAATGATGCTCCTTTTGCAATTTCAAAGGACAAAAATAGTGAATATCTGGATATATTGTCCAAAATAAATTCAGAAGCAACAATATTAACCAGTAAAGTTGCTGCTCCTTACATTGAAAAGATCATAGGGAAAATTGAAGCATCTGAACTTATAAATGTGGTTGCTGCAAATCAGGATATTGGATGCCTTATTACACAAAAAGACCTTGAAGAAATAGATTTGAGTCAGCTGAAAGAGACCGTACTTATTCCCGGTCGTGCATTTGTACATGATAAAAAAGCTGAGGAAGTTTTAAGCCGTGACGGTGTGGATCGGCTTGTTGCAAGAGGCCCTGATAAACTCACCGTTGATGGAGAAATGAGCAGTACTTTAAGCCGTGAAGATATCTTAAAAACAGAATTGATCGCATTTGAAGATCTTATAGGTGCAATAAACTTTTTTGGTGTTAGGAAATAAACCTATATCCTATTTTTATATGAAATAAATCGAAAATCCTGTAAAACACTCTTTATAAGATTCAGTCATTGTTTTTTTAATTTCTTCAATTTTTTCAGTACAATGACATGGCACGACCATAGGAATTTCACCTAATATATCAATATCAGAATCATGAAATCCACCTATAACAGTATAAATTTCCCCAAATCCCCTCGATTTTTCAGTAATACTTTCAAGTCCAGGATGTGTGCAACCTGTAAGAATTACATTCCCTTTTTCAGTTTTTATTATCAGAGATTGCTCTTTTATTTTTTCACCTAATTCCCCTGTAGTCCAGACATTTTCACAAATTTTTCTTGATTTAGAAATTTCTACAACCTCCGTATAACGTTTAATTTCGTTTTTAAGATTTATTGAAATGGATTCAGGTACATACACTTCAGGTTTATTTCCATATTTTAATATATGGTTTAATCCCCCAATATGATCCCAATCAGAATGGGAAATAACTACCTTATCTATTATTTCTGGGTTAATTCCTGCAGTTTTCATATTATGGAGTAAAATATTTCCATCCCACCCTGTATCAAACAGAATATTTTCTTTAGACGTCTTTATAAAGCAGGAAAATCCCCATCCCTCTTTAAAACCATTTCCAGCAATATTATCGTATAAAATCTGGAGGTTCATTTTAATCACTTATAAACATTCAATATTATTTCTTCAAGATTTCTTCCCCTTGGGGCCATGACATCTATTAATTTGTCGGATAAAACATATGTTGGGCCTTCACCAACTTCGCTGCCTATTAAAACATCTACTTGCTCTTTTCCTAAAAATTCAGCGGTTTTAATTCCTTTCTTTTTTTCTAGTTTGGTTCC
Source organism: Methanobacterium sp. (assembly GCA_039666455.1). Classification (NCBI taxonomy): domain Archaea; kingdom Methanobacteriati; phylum Methanobacteriota; class Methanobacteria; order Methanobacteriales; family Methanobacteriaceae; genus Methanobacterium; species Methanobacterium sp. The sequence goes on from JAVSLW010000014.1 coordinate 76,997, forward strand.
GGGATTATCTTTAATTACAATATCAGTTATTTCGCCATTAACCACATCTACGATTAAAATATAAGGAGCTCTGGCAAAATGCTCAGAAATTTCAGATTGCAATCCATTTTTATCCTCTATCGGAACTGCAACTCGCAATTTTTTCTTTTTAAAAGGTTCTATTTGAACTGTTAAACTGTCTAAATTTTTAATCCTGTCTTTTACAGCTTTTTTTACATTTTCTGTAATTTCAGATGCCTTTTTTACTGACAATCCTCTTTTGGTTTCAAGATGAAGTTCTGCAAACACGAAAGGACCTGATCTTCTAACCTTTAAGTTATGGATATTTTTAACGTCTTCAACGCTTAATGCTGTAGATTTAATTTCGTTAACTGTCTTATCATCTAAACTTACATCTAAAAGAACTAAAACAGCATCCTTACCTAATTTAATTCCTATATAACTTACAAATAGAGATACTATAAATCCTGCAACTCCTTGAAATATTGGATATCCCAAATAAGATGAAAATATACCTATAAAAACAATAATAGATGTAAATACATCTATAAAACTTTGCCTTCCATCATTTATCAGTGCCTGAGACCCTATTTCAATTCCTATTCTTTCTTTATATCTTGAAATCAACAGAGAAACGAATGCAGAAATTGCAGCGATAGCCAATGCAAATAATGGTAATCTAACAGCTGTTGGATTCATGATTCCATCTATAGACTCTTGAATTATCTCAATACCGCTGAAGATAATTATGGCTGATATTATTAAAGATATAAATGTTTCAACCTTGTAATAGCCATAGGGAAATTTTTCAGTAGGTTTCCTCTGTGACAGTTTTAATCCTATATAAACAGCTAAAGAGATGAATATATCGGAAAATGAGTGAAAAGCATCAGCTATTAAAGCTATGCTCCCTGTAAAAAATCCCACTAATCCCTTAGAAATGGCTAAACCCAGTTGAACTATGCTGGAATATTTAGCTGCAACCTGGCCTCTTCTTAAGTTATTTCTGGATTCGTTATTCATCCAAACACCGAATCATGTTCAATTTATTTATGTATCAATCTTCTTTTTAGTACTTCTTCTTTGTATAATTCATATTTTTTAGATTTATAGACTGAAAATGTATCTAATCCCTCAAAATATCCTTCAATTTCATCCATCTGATCCTCTGATAAGGGAGTTTCAGGCGAACGCCTCAAAAGTGTATTTATATAAAGTCTATCTGGCTGAATCTCCACTGCAATCCTTGCTAATTCATCTGTATAATCTTTATTTTTTCCAGTGAACATAGTTTGAAGTTCAAATCTTCCTTTAAACGAATTTCTAAATTTTTTAATTCCTTTTATGATATCTCCCAAATGCAGACCTTTTACAGGGCAGCTTATTTCTTTAAAAATAGAATCATCATGTGCATCAAGTTTTGTAACAACTATATCAATATCCATATTTTTAACCTTTCCAGATGCACCTGAAAATACTTCTATTTCCCTATCACGCAGCATAGAAACAGCTTTGGATCCTAAATTTCCGCAAATCAACACATTTGCTCCTGAACTTAGTATTATCTCTGCTGGCGTCTTAGAGCCACCATTATGTTTACCAAAACTTTCAATTACATCAATACTTTTAATTCCACCATCTTCAAGTTTAATAAAAGTAAAGTAGGGAGTTTTTCCAAAATGCATTGAAATATCTGAAAGTAAACCGCCTTCATTAAGAGTGGGTATGCATATAAGAGTTATTTTCATCACCTTCATCCTTTAATTTCTTTAATCCGCCCCACATAGCTGAGTACCGCATTCAGGACATTTGGTGTTTCTGCAGGGGACTCCTGGAGTTTTGGGGGATTCATAACCACAATTTGGACATTTACATACTCTTGGAGGGCCTGCTCCAATTCCGACTCCCCCGTATCCTCTTCTTCTTCCTATTCCCTGTTGTCCTGCTGGTCTTTGAGTCTCTTCACCCTCTCCTATTTTGTAAATATACTCTGATTTACAGTCAGGACATTCATCATACTCTTTTTCAGGACTGTACCATTCAAAACCACAGCTTTTGCATTTATACCTTTCTTTATCTGCCACAAAATCGCCTCCTTTAATTTTGATAATTTTACCTTCAACAAGAGCCTTTGCAATTTTTTCTCGAGCTGAGTTCAAAGTTCTGTGAAATGTTGGCTGTGAGACATCCATGATCTCTGCTGCTTTTTTCTGTTTAATGTTCTGGTAATCTTTTAATCTTATTGCTTCGAATTCATCTATTGTAATATCTACTGGCTTGATCGAGTCAATATTACCTTCTGAATCCGGTTTAAAACATCTAATTTCAGGCTCTTGAAATATTCTTCTAAATCTCCTTGGTCTCACCATGTTATGAATATATATTCATAACTATTATATAAACGTTTTTAAACTGAATGAAAAAGCAAAAATAATGAAAACTATAAAAAAAGAAATAATCAGTAAACTAATTTTTGCATAACCGCAAAGTTATTTAACAACAGTTTCCAGCGTTGTATCGATTAAAGTATCGAACAGTATCTTCTTCTGCCATCCAGCACGTTCAAAAATGTTCATGAAACAAACACCGATGATCCTGGGTTTCTGTTTCCCGGATATCTCACCGATCATGCTTAATACTTCTTCAGGTGCACATCCAAATTTTGGCATTGCCAAACCGCCAAGAACCACTACTACCTCAGGGTTTTGCGGGTCTCCTTTTTCATCCACTGCACTAAACCCAATACCTGGCTGCATTTTTATTTGTTTAGCATTAGTTATATCTGCTCTTGGCACGTAAATAAGATCAAAATTTTTATCCCTAACTGCATAAGATAGCAATTCTATAAAAGGGGTGCATACAGCTATTGAACCTGTAAAAACAACTTTAGAATTATTTTTTAGATCTTCTATGCTTTCTCTAAAACTTCCTGTAAATCCGACTATGCCATTTCTCTTTTCCATCTTTATTCCACCCATATATTCATAACCCAAATTATATGTTGAAAATAATGTTAAATATTTACAAGAAATATCTTAAAAAATGAAAAATTCAATTAATTCATTTAATATTTCTTTATTGGATTATTTAATATTACGTAGACAACAAGACCGACAGCTATCACTGCTAAAACTATTTTATACATTTATATCACTTCTAAATTGCTGGAATTGTTTTACTGAATATAGTGTCCAAAATTATCTAAACCGATTAAAAAGATTTTTTATTCTTTTGTCAGCATTTTATCTTTCTCTTTTGGCGTTAGATCTTCCACAATAGTGAGGGGGAGTTCCGTTTTAAGGATTTTACCGCCTCGCATTAGGGCTGCTCTGTCGCAGACGTCCAGCACAAAATCCATATCATGAGATATTATTAGGAAAGTCTGGTTGAGTTCTTCACGGGCTTTTATGATTGAATCTGTGACTTGGACTCTTGTTATTGGGTCCATTGTTCCTGTGGGTTCATCAAGAATCACCACATTGGGTTCTTTAATTAAAACCTGTGCTAAAGCAACTCTGTGGCGTTCTCCACCGCTTAATTCATCCGGATATTTTTTTAAAATGGTTTGAGCGTATTCTTCATCAAAACCAACTGCTTTAAGTACATATACTGCTTTTATCCTTGCAAATTCTGCAGGTAGTTCTAAACTTATGGCCTCAGTAAGATTTCCTAAAACAGATCTATGAGGATAAAGGCTGTATTCCTGGTGAAGAATCCCTAAATAAGGTTTAATTCTTCCTCTTCCTAATGGGCCAGATTCGGTCATGT